>NZ_ATDK01000278.1 GCF_000444135.1 Pseudomonas avellanae BPIC 631 | reverse complement strand
GGTCGCCGCAACGGACCATCCATGGTCCGGTGCGGCTAACTCGGCATCCTTGCCGAGTTCCCCCGGATCAGCGCCAGGGCTCAGCCGTCACTTACGTCGCAATCTGCGTTGCCAGTACCATCGCGATCGAAAAGCATTCTATGGCAGTGGTTGAAGGCCAGGCATGACATCGTGCCGCAGCTGCCATGTGACGTGGCATGTCATGCGCTGCATGCAAACGCGTAGGCCCGAGCGCCCAGAAGCTAAAAATTCAGCACGGACCTCTTACTGCACTTTCCCTCTCAGCGCTTTCACCTCTTCGCGCACATCCACCGGCGTCGCGATATCGGCGGGTATGGGCGCACCCGCCACCAGCACTACGCGTGACCATAGACGGCGGAACAGGGTCTTGCTCGGGTCACGGCTGAAGAAGCTGCCCCACAGGCCTTGCAGTGCCAGCGGAATGACCGGCACCGGGGTTTCCTCGATGATGCGGCTCATGCCGTTCTTGAAGCCATTGATCTCACCGTCGGTGGTCAGCTTGCCTTCAGGGAAGATGCACACCAGCTCGCCTTCCGCGAGGTACTGGGCAATGCGCTTGAACGATTGCTCGTAGATTTGCATGTCTTCGTTGCGCCCGGCAATCGGGATGGTCCCGGCGGTGCGGAAGATGAAGTTGAGCACCGGCAGCTGGTAGATCTTGTAATACATCACAAACCGGATCGGTCGCCGCACCGCACCGGCAATCAGCAATGCATCGACAAAGGACACATGGTTGCAGACCAGCAGTGCCGCGCCCTCGTCAGGTATCCGGTTCAAATCCCGGTGCTCGACGCGGTACATGGAATGGCCCAGCAGCCAGATCATGAAGCGCATGGTGAACTCGGGGACGATCTTGAAGATGTAGATATTCACGGCGATGTTCATCAGCGATATCGCCAGAAACAGCTGCGGAATCGACAGTTTGGCGAAGCTCAGCAACAGGATCGAAACAATCGCCGAAACCACCATGAACAGCGCGTTGAGAATGTTGTTGGCGGCGATGACCCGTGAGCGCTCTTTCACCGGCGTACGGGACTGGATCAGTGCATACAGCGGCACGATGTAGAAGCCACCGAACACGCCGATGCCCAGAATGTCGAACAGCACCAGCCAGCCCTGCCCGTAGGAAAGGACCGCCAGCCAGTCGTTGGCCTGCACGTTCTGCGGGAAACCACCGGAATGCCACCACAGCAACAGACCAAAGATTGTCAGGCCCATCGAGCCGAACGGCACCAGCCCGATCTCGACTTTATGCCCGGACAACCGCTCGCACAGCAGCGAGCCCAGCGCGATACCGACAGAGAACACCGTCAGGATCAGCGTGACGACTGTTTCGTCACCGTACATCCACTCCTTGGCGTAAGCAGGAATCTGCGTCAGGTAGATCGCACCGACAAACCAGAACCAGGAGTTGCCGACAATCGAACGCGAAACGGCGGGCGTTTGCCCCAGCCCCATGCGCAGGGTTGCCCAGGACTGGGTGAAAATGTTCCAGTTGAGCTTCATTTCCGGCGAAGCGGCAGCGGCGCTCGGAATACCGAAACTGGCCACAAACCCAAGACACGCCACCAGCACAATCGCCGCCGAGACTATCCAGCCGTAGTGCGAGGAGGACATCATCACCCCAGCACTGATGGTGCCGGCAAGGATCGCCAGAAAAGTCCCCATCTCGACCAGCGCGTTGCCGCCGACCAGCTCAGTCTCGCGCAGGTGCTGCGGCAGAATCGAATACTTGACCGGCCCGAACAGCGCAGAGTGCGTGCCCATTGCGAACAGGGCTGCCAGCATCAACTCCAGATGATTGAACAGAAAGCCCGCAGCCCCGACCGCCATGATGACGATCTCTCCGAACTTGATGATGCGGATCAGCTTGTCCTTGGGGTACTTCTCGCCGAACTGCCCGGCCAGCGCCGAGAACAGAAAGAACGGCAGGATGAACAGCAAAGCGCACAGATTGACGTAGATCGAGCGATCACCATCAATGCTCAGCTTGTAAAGAATGGCGAGAATCAACGACTGCTTGAAGATATTGTCATTGAACGCCCCGAGGGACTGCGTGATAAAAAAAGGCAGGAAACGACGTTTCCCGAGCAAGCTGAATTGTGACTGTTGGCTCATCGTCCGTGGTCCTGAGAGGCTGGGGCGAACTGACGCAACCGCCAATCCGAGGCACATTGAAGACGTAACGACAGCGAATGTCGATAGGACATTTCTTTTTACACACTACGCCGCACTGTTCTTCTTTGCAGACGCCGTTGACAAGACCGCTGCGACACCCCGCCACGCTCGACCTTGGTCGACAAAGACGAACCGTGTGCATCGTGCGAGACTGCGCGCTATTGATACGGTGTGGAATTCGATATGTCGCTGTCCAGCGGGCTGATTGCGGCCGTTGCCTTGTCCTATATGGCCATCATGTTCGCCATCGCTTTCTACGGCGACCGCTACAGCGCATCGCTGCGCCCGGCCATGCGCGCCTGGGTGTACAGCCTGTCACTGGCGGTCTATTGCACCAGCTGGACGTTTTTCGGCGCAGTAGGTCAGGCCGCCGAACAGTTGTGGTCGTTCCTGCCGATTTATCTGGGGCCGATCGTGCTGATGGTGCTGGCGCCCTGGGTGCTGCAGAAAATGGTGCTGATCAGCAAGCAGGAAAACATCACCTCCATTGCCGACTTCATCGCGGCGCGCTATGGCAAGTCCCAGTCACTGGCGGTAATGGTGGCGCTGATCTGCCTGATCGGCATGCTGCCGTACATAGCCCTGCAGCTGAAAGGCATCGTGCTGGGCGTGAATATTTTGATCGGTGCGGTGGCGGACTCCACCGGCACCCGCGCCCAGGATACGGCGCTGGTGGTGTCGCTGATTCTGGCGCTGTTCACCATCGTCTTCGGTGCGCGCAACCTGGACGTCACCGAACATCACCGCGGCATGGTTCTGGCCATCGCCTTTGAAGCGCTGGTCAAGCTGTTCGCGTTCATGGCGGTCGGCGTGTTCGTGACGTTCGGTCTGTATGACGGCTTCGATGATCTGTTCAATCAGGCCAAACTCGCGCCGCGCCTTGAAGAATACTGGCAAGACACGATCAACTGGCCGTCGATGATCGTGCAGACCGGCGTGGCAATGATGGCCATTGTCTGCCTGCCGCGACAGTTTCACGTCACGGTGGTCGAAAACATCGAGCCTCAGGACCTGAACCTGGCGAAGTGGGTGTTCCCTGCCTACCTGGCGCTGGCGGCATTGTTCGTGGTGCCGATCGCGCTGGCCGGGCAAATGTTGCTGCCCGCCTCCATGTTGCCTGACTCATTCGTGATCAGCCTGCCGCTGGCCCATGCTCATCCGTCACTGGCGCTGCTGGCCTTTATCGGCGGCGCTTCGGCGGCAACCGGTATGGTGATTGTGGCCTGCGTGGCGCTGTCGACAATGATTTCCAACGACATGCTGCTGCCGTGGCTGCTGCGCCGCAAGAACACCGAACGGCCGTTTGAAGCGTTTCGTTACTGGATGCTCTCGGTAAGGCACATCAGCATTGTGATGATCCTGCTGCTGGCCTATGTCAGTTACCGGATGCTGGGCTCGACCGCGAGCCTGGCCACCATCGGCCAGATCGCCTTTGCCGCGATCACTCAACTGGCACCGGCCATGTTCGGCGCGCTGTACTGGAAGCAGGCCAATCGTCGGGGCGTGTTTGCGGGGCTGGCGGCAGGGATATTCATCTGGTTCTACACCCTCGTGCTGCCGGTGGCCGCGCATGGCATGGGCTGGTCGCTGAGCACTTTTCCGCTGCTGGAATGGCTGCACAGCAACCCGTTCGACTTGCCCATTTCGCCCATGACGCAAGGCGTGGTGCTGTCGATGGCCGGCAACTGCACACTGTTCGCCTGGGTGTCGATGTTGTCGCGCACCCGCGTTTCCGAGCACTGGCAGGCGGGCCGCTTCATCGGTCAGGAAACCCAGGGCCGTGACTACAGCCGCCCGCTACTGTCGGTGCAGATCGAAGACCTGCTGAGCCTTTCGGCACGCTTCGTCGGTGAAGACCGGGCACGTCAGAGCTTTATTCGCTTCGCCTACCGACAGGGCAAAGGCTTCAACCCAAGTCTCAATGCTGACGGCGAATGGATCGCGCACACCGAACGCCTGCTGGCGGGCGTACTGGGCACCTCGTCAACCCGCGCAGTGGTCAAAGCGGCCATCGAAGGCCGTGACATGCAACTTGAGGACGTGGTGCGCATCGCCGATGAGGCCTCCGAAGTCCTGCAATTCAACCGCGCATTGCTGCAAGGCGCCATCGAAAACATTACCCAGGGCATCAGTGTGGTCGATCAGTCGCTGCGGCTGGTGGCCTGGAACCGTCGTTATCTGGAACTGTTCAATTACCCCGAAGGCCTGATCAGCGTTGGCCGGCCGATTGCCGACATCATTCGCTATAACGCCGAGCGCGGGCTGTGCGGGCCTGGGGAGGCGGAAGTTCATGTGGCGCGACGCCTGCACTGGATGCGCCAGGGCCGTGCTCACACCTCGGAGCGCCTGTTCCCCAATGGTCAGGTAATCGAGCTGATCGGCAACCCGATGCCGGGCGGCGGCTTTGTCATGAGTTTCACCGACATTACCGAGTTCCGTGCAGCGGAGCAGGCGCTCAAAGGCGTCAACGAGAGCCTTGAACAGCGCGTGGCAGCCCGTACCCACGAGTTGTCGCAGCTTAATCAGGCGCTGACCGAAGCGAAGGGCACTGCCGAAGCGGCCAATGAATCGAAAACCCGCTTTCTGGCAGCGGTCAGCCATGACCTGATGCAGCCGCTGAATGCGGCACGGCTGTTTTCCGCTGCGCTGTCGCATCAGCAGGACGACATTTCCAGTGAAGCGCAGCAATTGGTTAAGCACCTGGACAGCTCGCTGCGTTCTGCCGAGGACCTGATCAGCGACCTGCTGGATATATCCCGCCTGGAAAACGGCAAGATCACTCCGAATTGCCAGCCATTTGCGCTCAACGCGCTATATGACACGCTGGGTGCCGAGTTCAAGGCGCTGGCTCAGGAACAGGGTTTGAAATTCCGCGTGCGGGGCAGTTCGCTACGCATCGACAGTGACATCAAGCTGCTGCGCAGGATTCTGCAGAACTTCCTCACCAACGCATTCCGCTACGCCAAAGGGCCGATTCTGCTGGGCGTCAGGCGTTGCGGCGACAGCCTGAGCCTTGAAGTCTGGGACCGTGGGCCGGGGATTCCCGAAGACAAGCGCAAGGTGATATTCGAGGAGTTCAAACGCCTCGACAGCCACAAGACCCACGCGGCCAAGGGGCTGGGCCTGGGGCTGGCGATTGCTGATGGCTTGTGCCGCATTCTCGAGCACCCGTTGCAGGTGCGCTCGTGGACCGGCAAAGGCAGCGTGTTCAGCGTGCGGGTGCCGCTGGCCGCCGCGCAGGCACCGATGCTGGCACTGCAGACCGAAGTCAGCCGCCCCGCACTGAACGGTACGCAAGTGCTGTGCATCGACAATGAAGACAGCATCCTGATCGGCATGAACAGCCTGCTGTCACGCTGGGGCTGCCAGGTCTGGACCGCTCGCAATCGCCAAGAGTGCGAAGCGCTGCTGAACAATGGCGTACGACCGCAGATTGCACTGGTGGATTACCACCTCGATGAGGGTGAAACCGGTACAGAACTGATGGCCTGGCTACGAACCCGTCTGGGTCAGCCAGTGCCGGGCGTGCTGATCAGCGCCGACGGCAGGCCGGAGCTGATTGCTCAGGTGCATGCCGCAGGGCTCGATTATCTGCCCAAACCGGTCAAGCCAGCAGCGCTGCGAGCCTTGTTGAGTCGGCATGTGAATCTGGATTGAGAAAGGGCTGACGGTTGTTCGCCGTGACAGCGAACAATCGGATCAAAGCTGCTGCTTAACCAAACAACCAGTAACCCAGCAATGTCAGCACCACCACGGCCAGCACCGGCCTCAAAACGCGGTAAGCCTTGGGGTTGGCGCGCTTGAACTGTTTGACCTTGCCGCTGAAACCATCGCTGAAACGCTTGCTGAACGCATACGCTTGGTTGATCCCGCCGACACGCTCGTCATCCAGATTCTGCGGTGCCGTCGCACGCCCCAGAAACGCGCTGACGCTGCGGTTTATCCGGGTCATGAAGCGGTTGGTGAGCGGACGTTCGATGTCGCAGAACAGAATCACCCGGGTCTGGGTGGTTTCATTCTTGACCCAGTGCACGTAGGTCTCATCGAACATGACGTCCTCACCGTCGCGCCAGGCGTACTCCTTGCCATCGACAAAGATCCGGCAGGCATCGGAGTTCGGGGTAGACAGGCCCAAGTGATAACGCAGGGAGCCGGCAAACGGATCGCGGTGCGGGTTGAGGTGGCTATCGCCTGGCAACAGGGCAAACATTGCGCCCTTCACATTGGGAATGCTGTTGACCAGCTGGACGGTCTTCGGGCACAGCGCTTCGGCAGACGGCAGTGCCTTGTCATACCATTTCAGGTAGAAACGCTTCCAGCCCTTCTTGAAGAACGAACCAAAACCGGCGTCGTTGTTTTTTTCGGCCGCACGAATATAGCCTTCGTCGAACAGGTGCATGGCTTCGTCGCGGATGGCTTCCCAGTTGTCCTTGAGGATATCCAGCTCAGGAAACTTGCTGCGGTCCAGATACGGCTCGGACGGTACGCGGGAAAACAGATACATCAGGGCGTTGTAAGGCGCGAACAATGCCGAGTGATTGACGAACTGCCGCAACAGGGGCAAACGAGCCCGACCGCGCAAGTGAACGTACAGCGTGCTGCCGAGGAACAGCATCAGGATCGATGCCTTGGCAACAAATGAAAAGGTCATGAAGCTCTCCTTGAAGCAGGCAGATAACGCCAAACATCACGCGGGCAGTATTGATGCAGGATTCTGAATAAGGGGCCACAAGCGCCGGGCGAACAGAGAGAATCGTCCAGCGTCTGGCAAGGTGGCCATCATAAACCCTTGCGCTGCCCGCATGAAGTACACAGGTGCGAAGATGTGTTACTGCGACAGCTCCTGGTCAGTGAAAAGATCGCTGAACAGCATGCTCGACAGGTAACGCTCGCCGGAGTCAGGGAGAATAACGACGATAGTCTTGCCCTGCATTTCCGGCTTTTCAGCCAGACGAACGGCCGCCGCCATTGCCGCGCCACAGGATATCCCGCACAGGATGCCCTCTTCCTGCATCAAGCGCCTGGCCATTGCCTTGGACTCGTCGTCGGTGACGCGCTCTACCCGATCAACAATCGACAGGTCGAGGTTTTTCGGAATGAAGCCCGCGCCGATGCCCTGAATCTTGTGCGGAGCAGGCGTGATCTCTTCACCAGCCATGGCCTGAGTGATGATCGGCGAACTGTCGGGCTCTACGGCGACCGACAGGATCGGCTTGCCCGCTGTGTGCTTGATATATCGGGAAATACCGGTGATAGTCCCGCCCGTCCCCACGCCGGCTACCAGCACGTCGATGGTGCCGTCGGTGTCAGCCCAGATTTCGGGGCCGGTAGTTTTCTCGTGGATGGCCGGGTTGGCCGGGTTGTCGAATTGGGCAGGCATGAAAAATGTCTCGGGATCGCCAGCCAGCAACTCTTCTGCCTTGGCAATCGCGCCTTTCATCCCCTTGGCCGGCTCGGTCAACACCAATTCGGCCCCCAGCGCCTTGAGCACCTTGCGACGTTCTATGCTCATGGAAGCGGGCATGGTCAACATCAGTTTGTAACCGCGAGCGGCGGCAACGAATGCCAGGCCGATCCCGGTGTTGCCCGAGGTCGGTTCGACAATGGTCATGCCTGGCTTGAGCCTGCCGCTGCTTTCAGCGTCCCAGATCATGTTGGCGCCGATCCGGCACTTGACGGAATAGCCCGGATTACGCCCTTCGATCTTGGCCAGAATGGTGACACCGCGCGGCGCGATACGGTTGATCTGCACCAGCGGTGTGTTCCCGATGGAATGGGCGTTATCAGCGTAGATACGGCTCATGAGGGTGTCCTTGTGCACATCGGTTAAAGAACCAAAGCCTATGCCGCCAGCCTTTGGGCGTCCAGTCTGACCGAACGGATGCCCGCGCGTGCAGTCAATCCTTTCATTGAAACAGGAGACTCGTGTCATGAAACGTCGCTACAGCTGGCCGCTATGGACGCTGGCCGCTCTGGTCGTGCTGCTGATCGCTATCAATATCGCCCTGCCCTACGTGGTACGCGACTATCTCAACGACAAGCTGGCAGACATGGGCGAGTACCGGGGCGAGGTGACCGACGTGGATCTGGCGCTATGGCGAGGCGCCTACCGGATCAAGGGCCTGAAAATCGTCAAGACCGACGGCAAGGTTCCGGTGCCGTTATTCGACGCGCCGATGATCGAGCTGGCCGTCAGCTGGCATTCGCTCTGGTATGACCATGCCGTAGTGGCAAAGGCGCTGTTCACCAACCCACAAATCAACTTTGTCGACGGTGGTAACAACAAACAGGCCTCGCAGACTGGTCAGGGCACTGACTGGCGTACCCAGATGAACAAGCTGTTGCCCATTACCCTCAACGAACTGCGGATCGACAATGGGCGCATCACCTTCAACAATTTCAACTCCACGCCCAAGGTAAAAATCGAGGCGGATCAGGTCAATGCCAGCTTTTATAACCTGACCAATGTGGTGGACGTCGAGGGCAACCGCGATGCCGAGTTCAAAGGCAAAGCGCGCTTGCTGGGCCATGCCGATCTGGAAAGCACAGCCAGATTCGACCCGTTCAGCAATTTCGAGGACTTTGACTTCCGCCTTCGGGCTACCGGCATTCAGCTCAAGAAGCTCAATGACTTCTCTTCGGCCTATGCCAAATTCGATTTCAACGCCGGTGACGGCGACCTTGTGATCGAAGCGCAAGCCAACAAAGGCCAGCTCAGCGGCTACATAAAGCCACTGCTGCGCAATGTCGATGTGTTCAATTGGCAGCAGGATGTGCAAAACAAGGACAAAGGCGTCTTCCGCTCGATCTGGGAAGCGCTGGTCGGCACCAGTGAAACCGTGCTGAAAAACCAGCGCGAAAACCAGTTCGCCACCCGAGTCGACCTGAGCGGCAGCGTCCACCAGCAGGACATCAGCGGCTTCCAGGCGTTTTTGCAGATTCTGCGCAATGCGTTCGTGCAGGCGTTCAATGCGCGGTATGAAAGCAGCAAGGGGAGGTAATGGTTTTCTCAAGCGCGCCGACTGATGAAAACCCACTTGTTTTCATCGGGGCGGCGTTGACTTAACTGCAGGAAACCAACGTATCCGCGCCTATCTGGATGTCCAGTTCAGGCCATTCGACGCTCCAGCCGTCGTCGCCCAACTGTGCCTGGGCGAAAGCGCCATCGGCCATCAGTGGACGCAGACCGGGTAACGTCTGCACATCGTCGCTCATGTCGAAGATGTACTGTTGATCATCTATAAAGGTCAACGCCAGCCGGTGGCCGGCCAATGCTTGAACATCCTTGAGGCGGGGGCGTTTCATCGGCTCCATGCGTCCTCCAATCAACGTGACGCGAACAGTATCGCCAAATTGCCATACCAGAAGCAGCGTTACAATTTTTACCCGGTCACAGCGTGACGCACCATTCAAGAACTGAACAAGTGGAAGGTGGCAAACCCAATAAACATAGGGGCTGCGACGGCTTTTGGGGCGTCCGCCCGCACAGTGCGCCCGCACCGTGTGTCACACTCAGAACAGCTAGAAATTCCCTCCTTTGACCTGAACTGAACATTGCTTGCGAGCGGTGCACAGGGGTAGGGGTTACGGGCGCGCTCACACGACCTGGATAACCTCCAGCGCGTGCTTGATAGAGCATGTACTCAGTCTGCTTGCGGTTCTGCCCGTGTGGTGTTGCTGTAGTCGAACTCGGTACCTACCGATGCCCAACCACCGTTGTTTGTTCTGAGAGTCATACAGCCACCTCGCAGGAGCACGGGAAGCGCCCTTGATTGCAGTCACAGAACCTCTCCGTGCTGTAGTCGGGCCCAGCGGGTGGTTCGCCACCTGGCAGCGCAACCCAGACGGTCACACACGGTACAAGGTTCATGCACACCTGCTTATTCGCAGGTGAGTAATGCACGCCAACCCAAAAGCTGGCGAGTCTGAACAGGATGCCCATTTTCATGGCAGCTCCTCGGTTATTGATAGGAGTAATAGGTACGTAGTACCTTATGAGTTTGGGGTGTTTTAGCCGTATCGCCCGATACGATTTTCGATACG
>NZ_ATDK01000277.1 GCF_000444135.1 Pseudomonas avellanae BPIC 631 | reverse complement strand
TACAGATGCCCTATCGAAATGATGACGGAAATGATGTCCAAGCATCATGAGAGTCCATCCCTAACTCAATAGCCGGGTGTTGCACTCAGCCTCTGAAACCGCCCAGCGCTGGCTTTTTACAGAAACTGGACCTCGTTCGCGCCGGTAAGCTTGTATTGTTTGAGCTTGAGGCTGTTTACGGTGCAGCGTGTATTTTATTGGCAGAGAGCGTCGTTTTGGAACCGCTCGATGCTGCGAGACTTCACACGTGAGACGGTCATGAGGCTTTCTCAACCATCGTGCAGGACCTACTATCGGTCTACACACGAGAAAAATGATCAAGGCTGGCCACACACCTGCATCAGCCAGGCCTTCAGCCGAGAAAGGAGCCTCTACCCAATGCAAGACATCCACGGCTACCACGCCCACATCTATTTCAACGCCCAAACCCTGGACCAGGCCCGAGCCCTGTGCGAAGCCGCGACCGGGAAATTTGCCGTGCAGATGGGGCGCGTCCATCAGAAGCTGGTCGGGCCGCATCCGGACTGGAGTTGCCAGTTGGCGTTCGGGCATGAGCAGTTGGCTGACGTTACGCTGTGGCTTGCGTTGAATCGCGATGGGCTGGTGGTGTTTCTGCATCCGTTGACGGGCGATGAGCTGCGTGACCATACCGATCATGCCATCTGGATGGGCGCGGTCAGGCCTCTTGATTTGAGTGCGCTGACTGGCTGATAGCCAGCTTCCTGGCCATTTTCCTTCTGCGGCTACAAGCGCATCCATCGTCGAAAATATCGGTGTAAGATAGATCCGCTGAAAAATGACCGCTCGGTCCGTTGCAGCGCAAACTTCAACAAGATGGTCATGCATACGCTTCAACATGATAATTCGCCTGCTACGGGCGGCTTGAGCTGAATGCTGAAAGACCAGACAGAGGATCATCAGAAATGCCGGATCTACTCATCGACGGTAAGACCCTTCACTACGCTGACCAAGGCACCGGGCCGGTTGTCCTGCTGGGTCACAGTTACCTTTGGGACAAGGCGATGTGGAGTGCGCAGATTGACACGCTGGCCAGCCAGTATCGGGTGATTGTGCCGGACCTTTGGGGGCATGGGGATTCCAGCGGTTTCCCGGAGGGCACCCGCAATCTCGATGACCTGGCTCGCCATGCACTGGCGCTGCTGGATCATTTGAATATCGAGCGCTGCAGTATCGTCGGGCTGTCGGTCGGCGGCATGTGGGGTGCCATTGCGGCACTGCTCGCACCCGAGCGAATCACCGGGCTGGTGCTGATGGACACGTATCTGGGCAATGAAACCGAGGCCAAGAAGGCTTATTACTTCTCGCTGCTCGACAAGCTCGAAGAGGCCGGTGCTTTTCCTGCGCCGTTGTTGGACATTGTGGTGCCGATCTTCTTCCGGCCTGGCATCGACCCGCAGTCGCCGGTTTATCAGGCGTTCCGGTCAGCGTTGGCGGGCATGAATGCAGAGCAGTTGCGCCAGACCGTCGTGCCCTTGGGGCGGATGATCTTTGGTCGTGATGATCGGCTTGGGTTGATTGAGCAACTAAATGCACACACCACGCTGGTGATGTGTGGCGATGCGGACATCCCGCGCCCGCCCGAGGAGACTCGTGAGATGGCCGGTCTGATTGGCTGCCCTTATGTGCTGGTGCCTGAGGCGGGTCATATCGCCAATCTGGAAAATCCGGATTTTGTGTCGGGTGCGTTGATGACGTTTTTGGCGCGGGTTAATCAGCAGCAGGGTTGAGCTGGCGGATCTACGCTAGACGCTCAAGTCACATATCTTGTGGGAGCGAGCCGGGCGACGCTTCGCTTGCTCGCGAATAGGCCAGTACAGCACTCAAAAATAGGGTGTCTGGACTGTCGTATTCGTGAGCAAGGGATTATGCTCAGCCTGAAAATGGCGGTTTCCTCTCATCACGCTCCAGCGTCGGAATGCTTTGAGTGACGTTCTGCGTTAGCGCTACATCAATTCAACACACCATCCAGAATCGCGTAAACAATCCCTGAACCCACGGCGATCAGTACGACGTCGGTGCCCAGGCGGCGCCATTCGTAGCCGTCGTAACGTGGCAAGTATTGCAGTGAACGGCTGTCCAGACGTTTGCCGTAGCCGCGCGGCAGTGGTTGGCCTTTGGCAATGTGCACGCCCGGTGGCAGCGGCTGGCCTCGGTCGATCACGTCGCGGTGCTGCTGGAAGGTCTGGCGTACGTCGCCGAAATCCTGCGGCGGACGGTTGCCGCCACGGTTGTCCTGATGGGCCTGTTTGCCTGGCCCGTTACCTTTGTCATTACCTGGGCCACGGTCATTCCCGCGCTCATTGTGCCCGCCATTCTGTGGTCCCTGCTGCTGGCCGCCACGGTTGTCGTCCGGGCCATCACCGCGCTGGTCCGGCGGTGCAGCTTGCAGCAACGGGCTGGCGCTGATCATCAGGATACCCAGCCCGGTGATAAAACGGTTTGGCAGTTTCATGGTGCTTCCTCGGCTTTACTCAATGCAGCAAAAAGGGGCTCACGACGCTGGTCATGAACCCCTTGTGTCTTGCTACATAGAACCGCTGCCAGCGCTTTGATTCCTCTGTATCAGAAACTTTACCCTCAACTGACGCGGGCGTTACGTACGCCTTCGGCCAGTGCGGCGCACAGCGTCAATACGCCATCGATTGCCTGCTCCGGCGACTCGGCTGTGGCGATCTTGTCGACGAACGCCGAGCCCACCACAACACCGTCTGCCAGACGCGCAATGGCCGCTGCCTGTTCAGGTGTACGGATACCGAAACCGACGCTGATCGGCAGGCTGGTGTGGCGACGCAGGCGTGCGATGGCTTCGGTAACGTGCTCGGTGGTCGCCGAACCTGCACCGGTCACACCGGCGACCGACACGTAGTAGACGAAACCTGAGCTGCGCTCCAGTACGCGCGGCAGACGCGCATCGTCGGTGGTCGGCGTGGTCAGGCGGATGAAGTCGATGCCGGACGCCTGTGCAGGCGTCGCCAGTTCGGCGTCATGCTCGGGCGGCAGGTCAACGATGATCAGGCCATCGACGCCCGCTTCCTTGGCCTGCGCCACGAAGGCTTCGACGCCAAAGCGGTGGATCGGGTTGTAGTAACCCATCAGCACAATCGGCGTGGTCTGATCATCGACACGAAACTCGCTGACCATCTGCAAGGTTTTCAGCAACGTCTGGCCGGCGTCCAGAGCGCGCAACGTGGCCAGCTGAATGGCCACACCATCAGCCATCGGATCGGTAAACGGCATGCCCAGCTCGATCACGTCAGCACCTGCAGCGGGCAGGCCTTTGAGGACTTTAAGTGAGGTGTCGTAGCCAGGGTCGCCAGCGGTAATGAAAGTGACCAGTGCCGCGCGACCTTCGGTTTTCAGCTGGGCGAAACGTTGTTCGAGACGGCTCATACCAGCTTCTCCTGAGTTTTGTCGGCTGCTGCCATGTGGTTCATGACGGTTTGCATGTCTTTGTCGCCGCGTCCGGACAGGCACACGACCATCAAGTGATCGTCGCGCAGGTTGGTCGCGCGCTTCATGGCTTCGGCCAGTGCGTGAGCGGTTTCCAGCGCCGGGATGATGCCTTCGAGCAAGCAGCACTGATGGAACGCGTCCAGCGCTTCTTCATCGGTGATGCTGACGTATTCAACGCGCTTCACTTCGTGCAGGTAGGCGTGCTCCGGGCCGATGCCAGGGTAGTCCAGGCCAGCCGAAATCGAATGAGCGTCGGTGATCTGACCGTCGCCATCCTGCAGCAGGTAGGTACGGTTGCCGTGCAGCACGCCAGGTACGCCGCCATTCAGGCTGGCTGCATGCTTGTCGGTGTCCACGCCATGACCGCCCGCTTCAACGCCGATGATTTCTACGCTGGCGTCATCAAGGAACGGATGGAACAGGCCCATTGCGTTGGAGCCACCACCGACGCAGGCGATCAGGCTGTCCGGCAGACGGCCTTCCTTCTCCTGCATCTGCTCTTTGGTTTCCTTGCCGATGACGGACTGGAAGTCGCGCACCATTGCAGGATACGGGTGCGGGCCTGCCACAGTGCCGATCAGGTAGAACGTGTCATCGACGTTGGTTACCCAGTCGCGCAGGGCTTCGTTCATCGCGTCTTTCAGGGTGCCGGTGCCGGAAGTGACCGGCACGATTTCAGCGCCCAGCAGCTTCATGCGGAACACGTTGGCCTGTTGACGCTCGATGTCGGTCGCGCCCATGTAGATCACGCAAGGCAGGCCGAAACGCGCGGCAACGGTTGCAGTGGCAACGCCGTGCATGCCCGCACCGGTTTCAGCGATCAGGCGTTTTTTGCCCATGCGCTTGGCCAGCAGCACTTGGCCGATGCAGTTGTTGATCTTGTGCGCGCCGGTGTGGTTGAGCTCTTCACGCTTGAAGTAGATTTTCGCGCCGCCACAGAACTCGGTCAGGCGTTCGGCGAAGTACAGCGGGTTGGGACGGCCGATGTAATCGCGCTGGAAGTAGGCCATTTCCTTGATGAACTCAGGGTCGGCTTTGGCGGCTTCGTACTCGCGGTTGAGGTCCAGCACCAGCGGCATCAGGGTTTCAGCTACGTAGCGGCCGCCGAATGAGCCGAACAGGCCGTTGGCGTCGGGGCCGCTGCGAAAGTTGGTCTGGGTCATGAAGTGCTCCAGTTGCAGTATTAAGCGAATGGATTGAGCCGGATCGGCAATGGGTCCACTTTAACCAGCGCATGCCCGAATGAAAACCGATAAGATCGCCACAACCTGTCAGGAAAACTCACAGATCATGAGCCGCGACCTTCCTCCTCTCACTGCGTTGCGTGCCTTTGAAAGCACCGCCCGATTTGGCAGCGTCAGCCAGGCCGCCGAGCAGCTGAACGTGACCCACGGTGCTGTCAGCCGTCAGTTGAAAGTGCTGGAAGAACACTTGGGCGTCAGCCTGTTCAGCAAGGATGGGCGTGGCCTGAAACTCACAGATGCGGGCATTCGGTTACGTGACGCCAGCGCAGATGCATTCGACCGGCTGCGAAGCGTGTGCGCAGAACTGAGTAAGGGCAGCGTCGATGCGCCTTTCGTGCTCGGTTGTTCCGGCAGCCTGCTGGCCCGTTGGTTTATCCCGCGCCTGAGCCGCTTGAATGCGGAGTTACCGGACCTGCGTCTGCACCTGTCGGCAGGCGAAGGCGATCTCGACCCACGTCGGCCGGGGCTGGATGCGTTGCTGGTATTTGCCGAACCACCCTGGCCTGCAGACATGCAGGTATTCGAGCTGGCCAGCGAACGAATCGGTCCGGTGTTGAGCCCGCGCTTTGCGCGATTCGAAAGCATGCGCGATGCGCCCGCCAAGGCCCTGCTTGAAGAATCCTTGCTGCAAACCACGTCACGTCCACAAGCCTGGCCGAGCTGGGCACAGCAGAACGGGATCGATCCGCAAGCGTTGCGCTACGGTCAGGGTTTCGAGCATTTGTATTATTTGCTGGAGGCGGCCGTGGCAGGCCTGGGCATCGCGATTGCGCCGGAGCCGCTGGTCATCGATGACCTGAAAGCCGGTCGCCTGGCTGCGCCATGGGGTTTCAGTGAAACCCCGGCGCAGCTGGCGTTGTGGGTACCCAGAAGAGCGGCCGATGGACGGGCGCGGCAGCTTGCTCAGTGGTTGAAAAATGAGCTGAAGCGGTCTGGGGACCCGATCAGAAACTGATCAGTTACCGCGCTTGAACAGCAGGTAGGCTGCGAGCAAACCGATTGCACCGACGGCAACACCTGCGGTGGTCCAAGGGTGCTCTTGAGCGTAGTCACGGGTTGCCAGAGCGTTTTCGCGGGTTTTCTCTTTGACGTCTTCGTAGACATCGCTGAGCAGGCTGCGCGAGTGGCTCAGCGCGCTTTCGGCGTTGGCTTTCAGGTTTTTCAGTGTCTTGCGCGACTCGTCAGTAGCGTCGTCTTTCAGGCCCTCGAGGGACTTCAAGAGGCTCTCGATCTCAGCTTCCATACTCTGCAACGAGGCCTTGCGAAGTGAAGTACTAGCCATGGTGTATCTCCTGCAATGATGAGTGGGCGTGTTGTTTCCGACTCCGGGCTTTTTGGAAAGTGCGATGGGATTTTTGCAAAATGCTGAACTTTTGCGCGCCTTCCCCTGACAGATGCAGGGAGCGCGGTTTACGTTGCGCCTTGCCAGACACTTTCAGGAGAACTGCAATGAGCGATAACCACACGTACAAAAAAGTCGAAATCGTCGGCTCTTCCACCACCACTATCGAAGACGCCATCAATAACGCATTGGCCGAAGCCAGCAAAAGCCTCAGCCATCTGGAATGGTTTGAAGTGACCGAAACCCGCGGCCATATCGAAAACGGCAAAGTCGCGCACTTTCAGGTCACATTGAAAGTTGGCTTTCGTATCGCTGCCAGTTGATCATCACCTGAACCTTTCGACTGGCCGATTGCCATAACCTGCGCTACACACAGATATGCCCCTACAGGCTCAATGAATGTGTGGGCGCGGTGATATTCAATGGGCGCCTGTTCCGATGGCGTCTGCAGTTGGCCGGACGAGAGGGATTACCCATGAAGAAGTTTTTGTTGGCTGTTGGCTTGTTGAGCATTGCAGGCACCGCTCTTGCGGCAGGCAAGCCATGCGAAGAGTTGAAAAGTGAACTTGATGCCAAGCTCCAGTCGAAGGGCGTAACGTCCTACACGCTGGAAGTGGTCGAGAAAGGCAGTGCGGCCGGCAAGCAAGTGGTCGGCACCTGCGAAGGCGGCACCAAGGAAATCGTCTACCAGCGCGGTTGATGACTGATCGAGCCTGATTCAGGTCAGGCTGATCAATCCCGTTTGCGGGTTTCACGAACACAATCGCCCCGGCCTGGTGACAGTCCGGGGCGATTGTGTTTGTGGTGGAGCACCTTGCGATGCTGCCTTTCGGTTCCGGGGTTCGCTTAGCCGTGCGCGACCTGGGCGAGAATCTCGTAGGACCGCAGCCTGTCTTCATGCTCGTACATGTCGCAGGTAAAGATCAGCTCGTCGGCATCGGTCTGCTCGAGCAGCACGTCCAGTTTGGCGCGGATCTTCTCCGGGCCGCCGACCATCGCCAGCCCCAGGAAGCTCGCCACTGCTTCACGCTCGTGCGGCAGCCACAGGCTGTCCATGGAATCGACCGGCGGCCGCTGCATCAGACTGTGCCCGCGCATCAACGCGAGAATGCGCTGGTAGACCGACGTCGCCAGGTATTCAGCCTGCTCATCGGTATCGGCTGCCGACAGCGGAACGCCGAGCATCACGTAGGGCTTGTCTAACACCGCCGAGGGCTGGAAGTGATTGCGGTACACGCGAATGGCCTCGTGCATGTAACGCGGTGCGAAGTGCGAAGCGAATGCATAAGGCAGCCCGCGCATGCCCGCCAGTTGCGCGCTGAACAGGCTCGAGCCCAGCAACCAGATCGGCACATTGGTCCCTGAGCCCGGTACCGCGATCACTTTTTGATCAGGTGTGCGCGGCCCCAGGTACTCCATCAACTCAGTGACGTCATCCGGAAAGTCTTCGGCGCTGCCGGAGCGCTCGCGGCGCAAGGCACGGGCGGTCATTTGATCGGAGCCCGGCGCGCGGCCCAGGCCCAGATCGATTCGATCAGGATAAAGGCTCGCCAGGGTGCCGAACTGCTCGGCAACCACCAGCGGCGCGTGATTGGGCAGCATGATCCCGCCAGCGCCCACACGAATGGTCGAAGTGCCCCCGGCCAGGTACGCGAGCAGCACGGAGGTCGCCGAACTGGCGATACCGTCCATGTTGTGGTGTTCCGCCACCCAGAAACGGTTGTAGCCCAGCTTTTCAACGTGCTGAGCGAGGCTGAGCGAGTTGCGCAGGGATTCGGCGGGCCCTTTGTCGTGGCGCACGGGCACCAGATCAAGGGTCGAAATTTTTACATCTGCCAGACGTTTCATAGGCCGGGGTAGCTCCTCGAATTGAGATGGGCTGGCTGCTGGAGCTGCCCACGATGAAACAGCAGTGCGGGCGCAAGTCGGGCTTTTCAATGGCAGCCGGGTAAAAACCTACTTAAACAGTAGGTCTTTCCGACGGTTGAACTTTCCAGAGCGGTCTATCCTCAGAACCTTGTAACAGCATTGATCCAATTCATTCCAAAAGGAGCCACCATGAGCATCGTCAAGAAAGCATCCGCCCACTGGGAAGGTGATCTGAAAAGCGGTATCGGCAGCATCTCTACGGAAACCGGCGTGTTGCGCGAAGCGCCTTACGGCTTCAAGGCCCGTTTTGAAGGCGGCAAAGGCACTAACCCCGAAGAACTGATCGGTGCTGCCCACGCAGGCTGCTTCTCGATGGCACTGTCCATGATTCTGGGCGACGCAGGCCTGAAGGCTGACAGCATCGATACCAGCGCCGAGGTTTCGCTGGATCAGGTTGAAGGCGGTTTCGCCATCAGCGCTGTACACCTTGTCCTCAAGGCCAAAGTGCCAGGTGCAACACAGGAACAGTTCGACGAGCTGACCAATAAAGCCAAAGAAGGCTGCCCGGTCTCCAAAGTGTTGAACGCCAAGATCACGCTAGACGCCACGTTGGTGGGCTGATCCTCGGTGAGCGTTGCGGGGGCGCCTTGTGCGCTCCCGTATCTGCTGTATAAAGCTGGCTGCTTCATCTGTCATGCGTTGATTGGCGCATGGTTTGATTTTGATCAGGAGTCGAGCATGAAACGTTTTATTCTGGCAGCAACCTGCACTTTGCTGGCAACCAGCGCCCTGGCGGCCCCGAAATCCTGTGATGAACTCAAGGATGAAATCGAAGCCAAGATCCAGGCCAACAACGTCACGTCCTACACACTGGAGATCGTCAGCAACGAAGAGGCCACTGACCCGAACATGGTCGTCGGCAGCTGCGAAAACGGCAGCAAAAAGATCATCTATCAGCGTAACGATCGCTGATCAGATGCAGTGCACACCGCCCTCCTGTTCCTCTTCGGCCACTACGTTGCGTTTCTCATCGTAAAGCCAGGCGTCGACACTGTTCGCCAGTGAACGCACCTCCAGCATGTAACGCTGCCCTGCAGCGAAGTGCTCGTAACGAACACTGACGTAACAGGTGATCTCGGTGTACTCATCACCGATCATCCCCATCCCGCCTGAGCGGTATTCGTAGTCATAACGCACCTGCAACTCGTGGCTGCCCGGCGTCACCTGAAAATAACGCCCGTCGTAGGTGTTCTTGCCATCCAGTTTGTCGGCCATGATCAACTGGCCGGTGAGGGTGCGCATGTCGATCCACGCCATGCCCGGATCAACCGCAGGCAGGGGGCCGGTGCATCCGGCGAGGGTTAATGCGGTTATCAGGGTTATGAGGCGCATTGTCGTGGTCCCGGGTTTTGTAGGTTGAGGTGTTGCTGGGTCATACCCGTGCCACACGCGTGACAGGCGTCTGCAAATGCTTGGACTGGAAGATGGCTTCCACGAGCAAGGCGGATTGTGGGAGTGAGCTTGCTCACGAATAGGCCACCACTTACCCATTACCAAACATCTGCCACAACGACGCCCCCACTCCGGTAATGCTTTCCCCGGCGATCAGCCCCGCTGCCGCAGTAATCGCGAAGCGCTCGGTAAGGCTCGCCCAGCGACAGCTCACCAGCCACGTGAGCACCGCGCCAAGGCCCATCATCAACGACACCGAAGCAGGCAAGACAAACGCCAGGCCCAGCGCAGCAGCGCTCGGCAAGTAACGGGCGCGACTCGCGGGCAGCGTGCTGTCGAGAACCCCCAGCAACAGGCCCGCCAGGCCTGCGATAAAGATGGCCCAACGGATGCTCGCCGATAACGAGTCCAGCCCGTGGGTCAGGGTTTGCGCCACAGCCTTCCAGGTGGCCACCGCCGGGGCTGGCCACTCTTCGGTGAGCAGCATGCTTTGCGGGTCTGGAATCAGCGCCATATAAGCCAGCACCCCGACGATACTGCCGACGAAAATCCCCAGCGTCTGCGCGACCAACTGCTTGCGCGGCGTTGCCCCGATCGCCTTGCCCACCTTGAAGTCGTTCATCAGATCGGTGCATTGCCCGGCCGAACCGCCAGCCGTATTGGCACTCATTAGATTGATCGTCACCTGCCCCGGCGCGACGATGCCGAAGCTCAGTTGCGATAACTGTCCGATAGCACCAATAGGCGGAATGCCCGTCGCACCAACCACCCTCGCGGCCACCGCTGCCAGGCAAATGGCCAGAGGAATGGTCAACAGTGCCATCCACAGATTGATGCCGAACAACAGCGCCTGCAGGCTCACCACCAGAATGATCGACAACAGCAGACCGAGTGCAGGCCCCGCCTTGGGCATGGCCCAGATCGTCCCGCTGTTCGCTTTGGTGGACCTGTGCAATCCCCATAAACGAATTGCGAGCGACGCCAGCGTCGAGCAGACCATCAAACTCACACCCGGCCAAAGCAACCACTCCACCAGCGCCGCGAACTGCGGGCCACTGCTGCCGGCCGGTAACGTCACCAGCCCTTGCGCCAATAGCCACGGCGCCAGCCCGCCCCACGCCAGCAAGGCGCCGAACAACAGCGTTACACCCACACGAATGCCGATGATTGCACCGAACCCCACCAATAACAGCGAAGGGTCTGCGGTAAACGTCAAACGCTCCAGCTGCGCACTCGGCGACCAGCGCGGGAACGCCGACACAAACGTATCGACCCACTTCGCCAACCCGGACAGCAACGCAGCGCTGAGCAACACCTTCAACCGCGTAGCCGCTTCCCGGCCGTGGTTGTAGATGTGCAGCAGCGTCTCCAGCGTCGCCATGCCCTCGGGGAACTTCAGCGATGTGTCATTGAGCAACGAAGGCCGCAAATACCACGCAATCCAGATCCCCAGAAAACTCACCGAAAACACCCACGCCATCATCGGAATCGCATCCAGCTGCTGCCCCGTCAACAAGGTATAAGCTGGAATGGGTGCCACCAACCCACCGGAAATAATCGACGCAGCCGCCGACGCTACTGTCTGATTGATATTGCTCTCATGCAACGTCCAAGGCGGCTGATGGGGCGAGCGTCTGGCCAGCCCTTGCCAGATGGCGTAACCGATCAGCAGCGCAATGATCGACATGTTGAACGACCAGCCGATTTTTAGGCCTGCGTAGACATTGGAAGGGGTTAGCAGGATGCCCAGAACGATGCCGGTGATGACGGCACGCAGGCTGAGTTCGCGCTGGACTGGGGGGATTTGCGGGGTTGGGGCTATAGGCATGCGGAGTCCTTTCGGCGGTGGGCGTTGAGGATGTTACAACTACGGCATTAGAAGGGAGTGTTGAGGTGGGGGAAGGTTCAGGGGAGGTATGGCCTCTCGGCATTGTGTAACGTCGTTTCCGTGGCGCAGCGTCTTACGGATAAAGCCGCCTGTGCCGGCAGGCTTGCAGCGCCCGCGAATGACAATGGGCATTCGGTCCTTAAAGTAGCCGTGCCATCCGGCGCCTGCGAATCCATGCAGCCATGTGGTAACCACCTCCTGCGGTAAACACGATTGCGAACAGGCCCGTCAGCAGGCTCACGCCCCATAGTGCGCCTTGGTCTTCAATGATCGCGGTGCTGGAGGGGGCCTCGACAAGGTAGAGCACTGTCACCGGGTCGCCCACCGAATAGCCGAATATAAAGCCGCCTTGGGGGTAGCTGACCGCTTTGCCCGCAGCATCGGTGAAGTCCACTTGTGGGTGGCTGCCGCCCGCATTCAGGGCACTGACATGCCCTTCGGCACGTTGCGCTCGGGCCAGAAAGTTCGTCCGATCAACGGCCAGCCAAAGAGTAAGGTAGAGCAGGCACAGGCCCAGCGGGATGAAAATCAGCGCGCGGGGCAGATCGCCTCGGCCGGAAGTGGATGTTTTGGTCATGGCAGGTCCCTTGCGTTGTCCGTAGCGCCAGCCATTACAGTAAACCGGCCGGCGTCTGTCAATTAGAGGGGGTTAACAAGCAGCGCCGTCTCATACCCTCACAACACTTGCACATCCTCACACCCGTCCGGCATAACATCACCGTATCTTCACCACCAAAGCCCTGCCCTCCATGCCGATACCCTCTGCCTCACGCCTTTGCCACCTGTTCGCGCTAACGGCCATCACGCTGCTCGCCGGTTGCTCCAGCGTTTCCTACTACGGTCAATTGGCGCAGGGCCAGTGGCAGTTGCTGCAGGCGCGTGAGCCTGTGGAGAAGATTATTGCTGACCCGACTCGGGACGCAGGTTTGCGCGAACACTTGGCTCGGTCGCAGTTGGCGCGCAGGTTTGCCAGCGAGCATTTGCATCTTCCGGATAACAAGAGTTATCGCCTGTATGCGGATCTGGGGCGGCCTTATGTGGTGTGGAATGTGTTTGCGACGGACGAGTTTTCGCTGGAGCCGGTGACGCACTGTTTTCCGATTGCCGGGTGTGTCGCGTATCGCGGTTATTACAGCCCTGGCGGGGCGCGTGGCGAGGCGGCGTTGCAGCGTCAGGCGGGCAAGGATGTCTATTTGAGTGGCGTGGAGGCCTATTCGACGCTGGGCTGGTTCGATGACCCGATTCTCAGTTCGATGCTGGGTTGGGGCGATGAGCGGCTGGCCACGCTGATTTTTCATGAGTTGGCGCATCAGCGTTTTTATGTGAAGGACGACACCGAGTTCAATGAGTCCTACGCCAGTTTCGTCGAGCAGGAAGGCACGCGGCAGTGGCGTGCGGCGCGGGGGTTGCCGCCGGAGAGTGTTTCTCAGTCGGCGCGGCGTGATCAGTTCATGCAGTTGGTGCTCGATACTCGGGAGCGGCTCAAGGCGCTTTATCGTCAGCCGCTGTCGGCTGAGGTAATGCGGACGCGCAAGGCTGAGGAGTTCGAGCGGTTGCGACATGATTATCGGCAGATGCGTGATGAGCAGTGGTCAGGTGACAAGCGTTTCGATGGCTGGGTCAACAGCCCGATGAACAACGCCAAGTTGCTGCCGTTTGGTCTTTATGATCAATGGGTGCCGGCGTTTGCGGCGTTGTTCAGGCAGGTCGATGGCGATTGGCAGGCGTTTTATCAGGCGGTGGAGAAGCTGGGCGGGCTGCCGGTCGAGTCGCGCAAGGCAGCGCTGCGGCGGTTGATGCACTGAGCGCGATCATCGTTACTACGCTCCGCGTGGTAATGCCTTTCTGGACGCTCTGCGTCCGGTCTTGAGTGAGCGGCGCTGCGCAGATTTGTGACGCAGAGCGTCACGGGATGCATTCCTGCGCTGTAGCGTAGGAACAATAGTTACGGCTTATCAAACCCTTCCGCCAGATGCTGATCCTTGAGCTTCACATAGTTAGTGGCGCTGTACGGGAAAAAGGCGATTTCCTTTTCGGTCAATGCACGCACTTGCCTGACCGGCCTGCCGACGTACAAAAAGCCGCTCTCCAGCACTTTGCCCGGTGGCACCAGGCTGCCTGCGCCGATGATCACTTCGTCCTGAACAACTGCGCCGTCCATGATGGTGGTGCCCATGCCGACCAGAATCCGGTTGCCGATGGTGCAGCCGTGCAGCATCGACTTGTGGCCGATGGTCACTTCGTCGCCGATCAACAGCGGGAAGCCGTCGGGGTTGAAGGGACCGGCGTGGGTGATGTGCAGCACGCTGCCGTCCTGCACGCTGGTACGCGCGCCGATGCGGATGCGGTGCATGTCGCCGCGTACGACCGTCAGCGGCCAGATGGAGCTGTCGGCACCGATTTCGACGTCGCCGATAACCACCGCGCTATGGTCGACAAAAGCCCGTTCGCCGAGGGCTGGGGTGTGGTCCTGGAACTTGCGAATGGCCACGATAGGCTCCTTCTTTGGCAGTGATAGACGTCTGGAACAGGTTTGGGTGCTGCGCACGGCATCGATTGTAATTAAGATGGCTGAATGTTTCTTCCAGGCAAGGTGCAAAACCGTGAGCGCGAACAACCCTCTTCTGCAATCGTACGACCTGCCACCCTTTTCGGCGATTCGTGCCGAACATGTCAAACCTGCTATCGAACAAATCCTGGCCGACAACCGTGCCGCGATTGCTGACATCCTCGCCAAACAGGGCTCGACGCCGACCTGGGCCGGGCTGGTGTTGACCATGGACGAGCTGAACGACCGTCTGGGCGCTGCCTGGAGCCCGGTCAGCCATCTGAATGCCGTGTGCAACAGCCCTGAACTGCGTGAAGCGTATGAGTCGTGCCTGCCGGCATTGAGCGCCTACTCCACCGAGATGGGCCAGAATCGCGCGCTGTTTCAGGCTTATGAGGCGCTGGCCAACGGCCCTGAGGCCGCAGGCTTTGACGTCGGCCAGAAGACCATTCTGGAGCAATCGCTGCGCGACTTCCGCCTGTCCGGCATCGACCTGCCGCCCGAGCAGCAGAAGCGTTATGCGCAAGTGCAGAGCAAATTGTCCGAGCTGGGCAGCCAGTTTTCCAACCAGTTGCTCGATGCCACTCAGGCCTGGACCAAGCTGGTCGCTGACGAGTCTGCCCTCGCCGGCCTGACCGATTCTGCCAAGCAGCAGATGGCCGCGGCCGCCAAGGCCAAGGACCTCGAAGGCTACCTGATTACCCTGGAATTCCCGAGTTACTACGCGGTAATGACTTACGCCGAAGACCGTGCCCTGCGCGAAGAAGTCTACGCGGCGTACTCTACCCGTGCCTCGGACCAAGGCCCCAACGCTGGCAAGAACGACAATACGCCGGTTATGGAGCAGATTCTCGACTTGCGTCAGGAGCTGGCGCAGTTGCTCGGCTACGCGAACTTTGCCGAGCTGAGCCTGGCGACCAAAATGGCTGAGTCCAGCGATCAGGTGTTGAGTTTCCTGCGTGATCTGGCCAAGCGCAGCAAGCCGTTCGCTGCCCAGGACCTTGAGCAGCTCAAGGCTTATGCGGCCGAGCAGGGTTGCCCGGACCTGCAAAGCTGGGACAGCGGTTTCTACGGCGAGAAGCTGCGCGAACAGCGTTACAGCGTTTCCCAGGAAACCCTGCGCGCCTACTTCCCCATCGATAAGGTGCTCGGCGGCCTGTTTGCCATCGTCCAGCGTCTGTACGGTATCGAGATTGCCGAGCAGAAAGGCTTCGACACCTGGCACCCGGACGTTCGTCTGTTCGAGATCAAGGAAAACGGCCAGCACGTAGGGCGTTTCTTCTTTGATTTGTATGCCCGCGCCAATAAGCGTGGCGGTGCCTGGATGGATGGCGCCCGTGATCGTCGTCGCACGGCCGAAGGTGCGCTGCAAAGCCCGGTGGCCAATCTGGTGTGCAACTTCACGCCTGCCGTTGCCGGTAAGCCTGCGCTGCTGACCCACGATGAAGTCACTACTCTGTTCCATGAATTCGGTCACGGCCTGCATCACCTGCTGACCCGCGTCGAGCATGCCGGTGTTTCCGGTATCAACGGCGTGGCGTGGGATGCGGTCGAGTTGCCGAGCCAGTTCATGGAAAACTGGTGCTGGGAGCCCGAAGGCCTGGCGCTGATCTCCGGTCATTACGAAACCGGCGAGCCACTGCCGCAGGACCTGTTGGAGAAAATGCTCGCCGCCAAGAACTTCCAGTCCGGTCTGATGATGGTGCGTCAGCTGGAGTTCTCGCTGTTCGACTTTGAATTGCACGCCACCCACGGCGACGGCCGCAGTGTACTTGAAGTGCTGGAAGGCGTTCGCGACGAAGTGTCGGTCATGCGTCCGCCTGCCTATAACCGCTTCCCGAACAGCTTTGCGCATATCTTTGCAGGCGGTTACGCAGCCGGTTATTACAGCTACAAGTGGGCCGAAGTGCTGTCTGCCGATGCGTTCTCGAAGTTTGAGGAAGACGGCGTGCTCAATGCCGAAACCGGTCGTGCGTTCCGCGAAGCCATTCTGGCGCGTGGCGGCTCACAGGCGCCGATGGTGCTGTTCGTCGATTTCCGCGGACGTGAGCCGTCGATTGACGCATTGTTGCGTCACAGCGGTTTGAGTGAGGATGCGGCAGCATGACCGAGGCAGTCATTACCAAGAAGCGCTTCATCGCCGGGGCTGTATGCCCGGCGTGCAGCGAGCCTGACAAACTGATGATGTGGAGCGAAAACGACGTGCCGCACCGCGAGTGCGTCGGCTGCGGGTACAGCGATACGCTCAACGAACAAGGTATTTCGATACCGAAGGAGTTGGGTACACGGGTCAACAAGGCGGTGGTCAAACCGGCGGATCCGAAGGTGCAGGGTGTGCAGTTCTTCCCGAATCCGAAGTTGAAGAAGCCGGTTGATTTGGATTGATTAATTTCTGAATACATATGTCGAGGGGCACCGAACGTGCCCCTCATACCTGCCGATCTTGCGGTCGCTTACTTAATGAAGAGCTTCATCTTGGCAAATGCCTTCGCGAGCTCGATCAAGACGGCATTTCTACACCGTCAACGTCTGCTTTACTCTTGACTGTATCGTAACCGTCGCTGTTACCGGACGCCGTTACATACGCCGTAAATGCGTAGTCTCCCTTGCGGCCCGTTCTTTCATTTAAAAGGTTCGCGTCCCAGAACTCCACGAGGACTTCAGGCGTTGCATCACCTTCAAATTCGGCGGTCGAAAGTCTTACTTCATAATTAGCCATGTTCTCAATCCTCTTTTATTGATTGAGATGCCAGTATTTCCAGCCTCTCCGGCACCTGTGTAAGTCAGGTTTTGTTACAGGCGTAACCAGGCTTTACCAATCCACCAACTCTGCCACCTTCTTCCTGAAGGCCAATGCCAGGTCGGTCAGAACTTCCTCGTCCCTTCCCAGTTCGCCGCGAATCTTGTGCTTGCCATGAGGGTGTAGCCTTACCCAGGCATGCTCTTGCAAATCATCGTCTTCATAAAACTCAATGGCTATCTCAGGATGGTCATGTTGCTCAATATCTTCAGCCCACAACCGAATCTCATACTTAGCCATCACCCACCTCGTTCTCAGGTAAATGCGCCAGTACCCGATAGCCGAGTTGGCGTTTCGCTACACTAGGCCTGAATAAAAAGTGCGTCTACTGACAGAACTGACAGGTGGGTTTTTGTACAGGAAGTAAAAGCATCTAACAATGGGAGAAATAGGGCTGATTAGTACAGCCCGGACAAGCGGCGGGTGCCGCTTGCCCTTGAGCAGCTGTAAAGCGTCAGGCTGATGCCTGAAGCCTGCGTTTTTCTGCCAGCACGCTGCGCCCGTAGAGCACGGCAATGGCAGTCAGGGCGATGGCCTGTGCACCGAGCGAGTACAGGTCGGCATGAATGCCCAGCCAGTCAAACTCGAAGAACGGCACCGGCCGGGTGCCGAAGATGCCAGCTTCCTGCAGGGCCTTGACGCCATGCCCGGCGAACACCACCGACAGCGCACACAGCAGTGCAGCGTTGATGCCGAAGAACAGCGACAGCGGCAGTTTCGCCGAGCCGCGCAGGATCACCCAGGCCAGACCGACCAGCAGCACGAGCGCCGTGGCACCACCTGCCAATACTGCGTTGTGCCCGGCTGGCCCTGCCTGGAGCCACAGCGTTTCATAAAACAGGATGACTTCGAACAGCTCGCGATACACCGAGAAGAACGCCAGCACCGCGAATCCGAAACGGCCGCCGCCGCCGACCAGGCTGCTTTTGACATAGTCCTGCCAGGCAGCCGCATGGCGACGGTCGTGCATCCACACGCCTAGCCAGAGCACCATCACGCTGGCAAACAACGCGGTGGCCCCTTCCAGCAACTCACGCTGTGCGCCGCTGACGTCGATGACGTATGCCGCCAGTGCCCAAGTCCCGAGACCGGCCAGCAGCGCCAGGCCCCAGCCCACGTTGACGCTGCGCACGGCTGACTGTTGGCCGGTGTTACGCAGAAACGCCAGAATCGCCGCCAGCACCAGAATCGCTTCCAGCCCTTCGCGCAGCAGGATCAACAGGCCCGAGATGTAGCTCAGCGACAGGCTCAAGCCATCGCTGCCCAGCAGACCTGCCGACTCTTTGAGCTTGGCTTTGGCCACCTCCAGCTTTTGCTCGACCTGTGGTAGAGGACGGCTGTCCTGCAATGACTGACGGTAAGCCATCAGGCTCTTTTCGGTGTCTTTGCGCACGTTGGCGTCGACGTTATCCAGCGAGCTTTCGACCAGTTCGAAGCCTTCCAGATACGCCGCCACCGACAAATCGTAGGCCTGCTCGCGATCACCCGCCTTATAGGCCGCCAGGCTCTTGTCCAGCGTTACACTGGTGTAATCGAGCAGTTGCGCCGGGCCGCGCTGCACCTGCGGCGGTTGTGCGCGCTGGGCGCGGAAGGTCGCGGCAGCATCCGGGCCTTCGACAGCCTGCACCTCGGCGGGCGTCTGACGGGCCAGGTCCGCCAGGTTGAACGCCTTGGTGGCAGTGGCCACAGGTTGCGCGCTGAAGCTTGCGATGTAAGTCGCGATGTCCCAGCGCTGGCGGTCGTCCAGTTGGTCGGCGAACGCAGGCATGTCGGTGCCAGCAATGCCCAGCCCGAGGGCGTTGTAGAGATCATAAAGACTCAGGCGATCCAGCCGCGCAGTGTCACGCAGGTTCGATGGTGGCGGTTCCAGACCGATACCTGCCGGGCCGTCACCTGCGCCGGTGTCGCCATGACAAACCGAGCAATGCTGGGCGTACAAGGGCGCGCCACGGGCGGGGTCCGGCGTGATGGCCGGTGCCTGGCTGACCTCATAGGCCACTGCCAGTTTTGCTGCCAGCTGCCGTGCCTGACGTGCAACCTGTGTGCCGTCCTGTTTGCTGCTCACGGCATTTTTCAGCTGCGCAACACCCTGCTCCAGCCCCGCGCGCTCGGCGCGTTGCGGCAGAGCGAGCACAAGGCCTTGTAGCGTGGTCAGGGCTTCAATCTGCTGCTGATAGTGGGCAGCTTCGACAACCTTGCCGTCCGCCACACTGGCCGGGTAGTCAGCACCCAGATAATCCAGCAGGTGCAACGCCTGGGCTGCGCCCTCGACAGGGTCGGCCAGCGCGATGCTGCTGCACAGCGTCAGTAGCGGCACCAGCAGCCAGGCAAGGAAACAAGAACGGAGGGGCATTGCAGAATCTCAACAAGAATGCGATGCGTTGCATTGTTCACTCCGCAGGAGCGCTACTCAAGAGTCGAGATGGATTTTTGTTACTGAATTTTACAATCAGCCTTTATAGGTTCCTGAAACAGTGCCTGACGCCCTGTTTCAGGTGATCGGGACACGGGCAAAAGCCGGTGTGCGACCGATTCAGGCCGTGCCGCGGTGCAACGTCGCGAGAAAACCGGCCGCGCCCACGAACAGGCTGGCAAAGGTGCGGTTCAGGCGACGCTGTTGGCGAGGGGTCTTGAGCGCACGCAGCACCTTCGACGCCAGCCCGGTGTAACCCGCCATGACGATCAGATCGACCACGACCATGGTCGCGGCGATGATCACGTACTGCATGAGCAGCGGAGCAGTCGGCTCGATGAACTGCGGCAGGATCGCCAGGATGAAGATCAGCGCCTTAGGGTTGCTGATGTTGACCAGAAAACCGCGGAACACCAGCGTCATCGGCTTGCCCACCGGGCGCACGGCGGACTCGTCGGCAAGGTCGGTGGGCAATGCGCGCCACTGTTTGATGCCCAGATAGACCAGATACGCCACGCCAAACCACTTGATCAGCGTGAAGGCCATCTCGGAGGCCGCCAATACCGCGCCAAGCCCGGCCGCGACAATCGCAATTTGCGCCACCAGCGCAATCTGCAGCCCCAGGGCATTCCAGTAGCCACGCAGGAAACCGTATTGCAGGCCGCAGGACATCGAGACGATGGCGCCCGCGCCAGGAGAGAGGCTGATAATCCAGCAGGCCGCAAAAAAGCCCAGCCACGTTTCAAGTGCCATTGCGCACCTCGGCAAAGTCGAATGTTCGATAAATTAATGCGTGTTGTTTCGCAAAGCCAATTATTTCTAGTCCTGCTCATCCGCCGGTTTTGCAATCACCATCTGCGGGAACAGATCACTGCCGCGCCAGCGACGCACCGACTTCTGAAAGAACTGGCTGTTGGGCACTTGAACCAGCGCGCCGCCGGCTTCCGGGGTCTCGATCAGGGTGGTGAACATCAGGTTGATGGCGACCACCCTGCCCTTCACGCCTGGCTTGTCCAGCGTATCGACCAGCTCGACCATGTCGCCAATGCGGAACGGGCCGATGGTGAAGATCAGAATGGCGCAAAGCAGGTTCGACAGCACGCTCCACATTGCGAAGAACGCAACGGCCGCGACCGCTACAAAGCCGGACAGTGCGGTCCACAGAACCGTTGCCGAAACACCAAGCCTGCCCAGCACGAAGACGAAAGCGCTGCCCATGATCAGCCAGCGCAAACCGCCGCGAACCGGCACCAGAAGTTCCGGCGGCAGCGGATAACGCTCGCCCAGCCCGGTCAGAAAGCCGCCCACAACGCGTTGCAACACATAGCCGGCCAGCAGAATCAGCAGAATCTGCACGCCGATCAACAGCGGTTCTATCCAGTAGGCGGATATCGGCAACCCCAGGACTTCCATCAGACTTCTGCCTCGATCACGACAATGCTTCCAGTTCGGCCTGCATGGACTCGAGCAATTCCAGCGCTTGCATCCAGGCGTCTTCCAGCTCGGACTCACGCACTTTCAGTTTCGCCTGCTCGGCCAGCAGATCGCGCAGCTTGTCCTTGTTGGCAGCCTCATAGTTGGTGCTGTCCGCCAGAGCCTCTTCGACCTTGGCGAGTTTTTCATTCACCAGGCCGAGGTCGCGCTCCAGCTTGTCGGCTTCGCGCTTGTGCGGGGCCAGTTGCTGACGCAAGGCCGCTGCCTGTTGGCGTTGGGCCTTTTTGTCGGTCTTGTCGGCATTGACCGGCGTATTGCTGACCGGCGCGTTGCGCAGTCGGTAGTCCGCCAGCCAGCGCGTGTAGTCGTCCAGATCGCCGTCGAACTCCTGCACGCGGCCGTCAGCCACCAGCAGGAAATCGTCGGTGGTGCTCTTGAGCAAGTGCCGATCGTGAGACACCACCAACACCGCGCCGCCAAATTCCTGCAGGGCCATGGTCAGCGCCAGACGCATTTCCAGGTCCAGGTGGTTGGTCGGTTCGTCGAGCAGCAGCAGGTTGGGTTTTTCCCAGGCGATCAGTGCCAGCGCCAGGCGGGCTTTTTCGCCACCCGAGAAATTCAGCACCGGCTCGTCCAGACGCGCGCCACGGAAGTCGAAGCCACCGAGGAAGTCGCGCAGGGTCTGCTCGCGCTCGGTCGGCGCCAGACGCTGCAAGTGCAGCAATGGAGTGGCTTTGGCGTCCAGAGAGTCGAGCTGATGCTGGGCGAAGTAGCCAACGGTGAGGTTTTCACCACGCACCAGCCGACCGCTCTGCGGCTCAAGCTCGCCGGCCAGGTTTTTGATCAGTGTCGACTTGCCGGCGCCGTTGGGGCCCAGCAGGCCGATGCGCGCGCCCGGCGTCAGTTGCAGTTTGACCTTCTCCAGGACGGTCTTGTCGCCGTAACCCAGGCGCGCGTCGGACAGGTCCAGCAGCGGGCTGGAGATCTTGTCGGACTCACGGAAGACGAAATTGAAGGGCGAGTCAACGTGGGCAGCGGACAGCTCTTCCATGCGCTCCAGCGCCTTTATGCGGCTCTGTGCCTGGCGGGCCTTGGTGGCCTGGGCCTTGAAGCGCGCAATGTATTTCTCCATGTGCGCACGTTGCACCTGCTGCTTCTCGTAGGCCTGTTGCTGCTGGGCCAGACGTTCTGCGCGGGCGCGTTCAAAGGCGCTGTAGCCACCGCGATAGAGGGTGATCTTGCGCTGCTCGACGTGGGCGATGTGATCGACCACCGCATCGAGAAAGTCCCGGTCGTGGGAAATCAGCAGCAAGGTGCCGGGATAGCTCTTGAGCCAGTCCTCGAGCCACAGAATGGCGTCGAGGTCCAAGTGGTTGGTGGGCTCATCGAGCAGCAGCAGGTCTGAAGGACACATCAACGCCTGCGCCAGGTTCAGGCGCATCCGCCAGCCGCCGGAGAAGCTGCCAACCTGACGTTCCATCTGCTCGTTGGTGAAGCCCAGGCCCGCCAGCAGCTTGCGCGCACGCGCGTCGGCGGTGTAGCCGTCGGCACTGTCCAGCTCCGAATGCAGACGCGCCTGAGCAGCGCCGTCCTGCGCGGCTTCTGCCTCGGCCAGCGAACTTTGCACTTCGCGCAGGCGCTCATCGCCGTCGAGCACGTAGTCCACCGCCAGGCGCTCGAGGGTATCGACCTCCTGGCGCATGTGCGCGATGCGCCAGTCGGCGGGCAGCAGGCAGTCGCCGGCATCCGGCGTCAGCTCTCCGCGCAGCAAGGCAAACAGGCTGGATTTACCGGCGCCATTGGCACCGATCAGGCCGGCTTTATGGCCGGCGTGCAGGGTCAGCTCGGCGTCTTCTAGCAGACGTTGCGGACCACGCTGTAAGGTAAGGCTTTGAAGTCGAATCATAATGGCGGCGGAGTCTACCAGCTTCGTACTGAACAGGTGGATCACTATGCCTTCAGCGCTCTGGAGTTTCACCCTCGATTTCTACGCCCGACCGGGTGTGGAGCAGGCTTTTCTGACGCTGCAAGCCAACGGGGGCAATGTGTGCATGGTGCTTTGCGGGGTCTGGCTCGGTGCGCGCGAAGTGGCCTGCACGGCGCAACGATTAGCACAAATAAGACAACTGGCGACGCCCTGGCACGACGATGTGGTGCGTCCGCTGCGTAATTTACGCAGTGAATGGCGAAATGCGGCACTTGAGGATGCTGCGCTTGGCGGGTTGCGAGCGAAGGTCAAAGCGCTGGAACTGGAGGCCGAGCAGAGTTTGCTGACACAGCTTGAGGGGCTGAGCGCGGATTGGCCCGCTGGTGAAGCAAGGGATGCCGAGGAGTGGTTGATCGGGCTTGTCGATGAACGTGCAGAAGGCGGTGTCGAGGGTAACCGCGATGCGCTGCATGTGCTGCGCATCGCGGTGGGGCGTAACGACGACCAGCCTTAGGAAGCGCTGGTTGGCGTTGCGCTGTCGGCAGGTTTTGCGGGTGCAGCGGCCGGTGCGTCCGGTGTCGGCTTGGCAGCGGCTGGCGCTGGTGTTGCCGACTTGGCTGCAGCTGGCTTGGCCGCGGGCTTGACGGCAGCAGGTTTGGTCGCTGCTTTCACGGGTGCTTTGACCGGTGCTTTGGCAGGCGCCTTCACAGCGTGCTTGGCGACCGCCGGCTTGGCCGCAGTTGGTTTGGCAGCGCTGCTCGCAGGTGTCTTGGCCGCAGCAGGTGCTTTGGTGACGGCAGGTTTGGCGGCTGGCTTAGCGGCAGTCGATTTGGCTGCAACGGGCTTGGCGGCCGTTGTTTTCGCCGCGACTGGCTTGGCTGCTGCGGCTGACCGGGCTGCTGGCTTGGCTGCGGTTTTTGCCGGGGCCTTGACCACTGCAGGCTTGGCAGCCGGTTTTGCCGCGGCCGCAGGTTTGGCTGCAGCTTTGGCAACTGGCTTGGCAGCCGCTGTTTTCACAGGTGGCTTGGCAGGTGCTTTGGCTGGTGTTTTTGCGGGAGCCTTGGCAGCAGGTGCCTTGCTTGCGGCTTTCGGGGCTGCAGGCTTGGCGCTGCGGGTGGTCAGAATCTTGCCGACGGCTTCTTTTACGCGACCGATACCCTGCGCAAGCTTGAGGCTCTCTTGAGCATCACGCTTGAGGTGCAGAATGTAGGTGCGGGTTTCAGTCTGGCGCGCTTTGAGCGCATCAAGCAATTCTTCCAGTTCAGACACGGCATCTTTGGCCTTGGTCTGTGCCTTGGATTTTCCGGCGGTGGCAGCGTCCTGCAGTTTGATGCGGGAGTTGTGCAGTTTTTCCTGCGCCTTGCCGCGTTGTTTCTCAAGCTTGGCGAGCAGTTTTTCGGCATCAGCCAAAGCTTGGGAGCAGGCGTCTTCCAGATGTTCTAGCAAGCTGCCCGATAATTGTTGGAGCAAATGCAACGGAGTGTTTACTGGCTTCTTTTTGGCCGACATGACTTACCTCCTGGGTGACGAAATTGCGGCTCATACTAGGCTTCTGCGCGCATCGCCGCTAGGGCATCTTGACACCACCGAAGGGGCGCTGTTGCATACTGTCAAAAATGATTGCTTGATATGATGCGCAGGCATTGTGAAATTCACTTCGCAAGACTCGTCACTGCACGCGCTTGCGCTGGCATAATCGCTGCCTTCCCAGGCCGGAGAGCATTAATGTCGCGCTACTTGTTAACGTCGTTGTTCCTCTTGCTACCCTTGGCTCAAGCCGCTGAAGCACCACCGGACAATGATGCTCATGACCTTGCATACAGTCTGGGCGCCAGTCTTGGCGAACGCTTGCATCAGGAAGTCCCGGACCTTGATCTGAAGGCGTTGGTCGACGGTTTGAAGCAGGCTTATCAAGGCAAGCCGCTGGCGCTCAAGCAGGAGCGCATCGACCAGCTTCTGCGCGAGCACGATGCAGCGATCGCGCAAGCCGAGACCGCAGGTACCGACGCGCCTACCGAAGCCGCCCTCAAGGCCGAGCGCACGTTCATGGCAAGCGAGAAGGCCAAGCCAGGCGTCAAGGAGCTGGCCGATGGCATTCTCATGACCGAGCTGACACCGGGCACCGGCCCCAAGCCTGATGCCAATGGCAGAGTCGAAGTGCGTTATGTCGGTCGTTTGCCGGACGGCAAGATCTTCGATCAGAGCACCCAGCCTCAGTGGTTCAGGCTCGACAGCGTGATCAGTGGCTGGACCAGCGCGTTGCAGAACATGCCGACCGGCGCGAAGTGGCGCCTGGTGATCCCTTCGGATCAAGCCTACGGCGCTGAAGGTGCTGGCGACCTGATCGATCCGTTCACACCGCTGGTGTTCGAGATCGAGCTGATCGCGGTTTCACAGTAAGCGCGCCCCAAACCGAATCTCCAGACATGCAAAAGGGTGCAAAAGCACCCTTATGGCAACGCTATGGACATGCAGCACCTGCACCACGGGTATTCAGACCTGGGCGGCGACTTCTTCCTTGTGGGAGGTGTGCAGCACTTCAATCAGGCAGTCTTCCAGCTCGAAGCGCTCGTGCAGCAACTGCCCCAACTGGTTGAATTCCTTGGCCACGACCGTAGCGTCCGAGCAATCACCCTTGTCGCAGCGATCATTGAACGTCAACGCAAACTTGGTGATCACATCGAGACGGGGATAGATCGTGTCAGCCAGCTCGAGCCCGCGTTCGTCGTTGAAAGCCCGGGCTTCATCGCCCAGCTGTTCGTAGACTTCGAAGTGCCCGGCCGATACATAGTCAACCAGAATGCCGCAGAAACTCTGCAGGCCTTCACGGTCAGCTGCCAACGCCTCGGGCGTGTCGCCCAGTGCATCGTAAGCCTCGATCAGTTCGAGACGACTTTGGAGCCAGCGATCAATCAGCTTGTTGACTCCACCCCAGCGTTCCTGAGCATTCTGACAACTTTCCAGCATGGTCTTCTCTCTTCCCTTCAGGGGTATGCGGTCCTGTGCCGTTCTTGCTGGTCAGCAAGAACCTGGCCTGATAGATGCGTCAGGACAGCATATTTCCAGTGACGCGTGCGGCCCAGATTATGCTCGCTCGACAAGGCCATCAAGGTACGCAGGAGATAAAGTTCATACAAGCGTTTAATACTCGCCCTGACTTTTGCCAGCCAGCCAGTGGCTGAATTCGCTCAAGAGGGGGTACAGCGGCAGCAGCGCAATGCCTGTAAATGCCAGCAGACTCCACTCAGGCAACGTGATGCCGAACAGCGACCAGGTGATCTCCGCGCAGAGCATTGCATCGCTGCGCAGCCGGTCGATACAGGTGTCCAGCGACAACAGCCCCATGAGGTGTTCCAGTCGGGCAATAAACGGTATCAATTGATCGACGGAAGCTGTTTGCAGCCAGACCTGGGCACCTGCTGTGCCCACTCCGGCTAGGGCGATCAGTAACAGCCCCAGGCTGTAACGACGCCACCCCACCTGGCCCGGCGCGTGACACGTTGCCGTCAGCGCCAGCAGGCCACAACCGACAACGGCAGCCCGTTGCAAAAGGCAAAGCACGCAAGGGTCCAGGGCAAAGGCTTGCTGCAGATAAAGGGCGGTGCTGAAGATCAATGCACATGCCAGAAAGGCCAGGAAAAACAGAAAGCGTGTGCGAGCCAGATACATGGCAAATCCGTAACAAAGGACGAGGCGATTACGGTAGAGGAAAGGGTGCGGCGCTTTCAAGGTGGCGGCGTACGGATGCGTCGCTGTTTACCGAGGAAAACGAGCACACCGGGGTGTGGTTCTTTTACATATCGGTGTAGGACGATTCTTGCGCGCTGATTTTATCGGCTTTCGAGGTAAAACGGAGAGCCTTCGCACAGGGCTCTCCGGCAGATTCACGCCTTGGTCAGCGCCGGCAAAGGACGAGACAGAAAGCGCTCGTCGAGCAGGCCCAGGCCTTCCTGGAACAGCGCGTTGCTGCGATCCGTCTCACCCAGTTGCGCCAGCAAGCGCGCCAGTTCTGCGCAGGTCTCCGGGTTGCGTTCCAGACGCAGGCTGCTCTCCAGATAATCCCGCGCCTTGCCCCACAGTCTGCCTTGCAGGCAGATACGGCCCAGGCTCAGCGACAGACTTGGGTCGGCGGGATGATGCTTGAGCCAGCCTTCCGCCGTTTGCAGTTGCTTTAGCGGGTCACTGCCGCGTACCAGCCCGTAGAGCCGCGCCAGATGGCTGTTGTAATCGCGCTTGAGGGCTGCGCGAAGCACCTCTTCAGCCTGAGCCTCGGCACCCAGGCGACGTAGTTGATCGGCATACGCCAGCACCAGTTGTGGTTCCTGACGTTGCGCGGAGCTGAGCCCTTGCCAGGCCGCTTCAAGTGAAGGCAGGCCGGTAGGCGCGCCCTCGTCGCTCTCATCTCGATAGGCCGCCAGCGTGAGGTTCTCGCCCCAGGCGCGGCGCTCCAGTTCGGCCAGTTCCTTGGGTGGCAGAACCTTGTCCTTGCGCAGCTCCGGCAGCAGGCGGATCAGGTCGGACCAGTCGCCACGTTGCTGGTACAGACGCTGCAACTGGCGCAGGACCTGAGGATTGTGTGGATGACGCTCGTTCATCGCTTGCAGTGTGCCGAGTGCGCCGTCGGTGTCACCACGGTCCTGCTGCAACTGAGCGTGATTCAGGGCAATGGCCAGCTCGGCTTGCGGCTGACGTTCCAGTGCGCGTTCCAGCAGCGCATCGCACTCCTCGTAGCGACCTTGCTCATTGGCAGCGCGGGCGGCGCCAATGTAGTAAAGCAATGGGTGAGCATCGGCCTCGGCCGCGCGTTGCAGGTGACGTTGCGCGCTGGCCCAACGGCCCTCGGCTAGGTCCATCTGACCTTGTTCGATAGCGATTTGCACGCGGCGACGGCGGTTACGACGTGACCATGGGTTGACCACGCGGCCCGAGGTCGTCAGCAGCGTGATCAGCAGCCTCAGTATGGCGATGACCAGCAGAACCGCGACCAGCAGCGCCAGGGTCGCCCACAGGCTCGATTCATAGCGGAAGTTCTGATACGCGATCAGCACGTAACCTGAATGCTCGGCAACCGCGACACCGATCAGCGCCGCAGCGACGATCGCGATGAATAACAGCACATAGACGCGCTTCATCGGCTGGTCCCCTGCTGCGCCTCGGCTGGCTGGCCGGCGGCGTGACGGCGTTCAAGGTAGGCCTGCACCGAACTCAGGGTCGGGGCCAGGTCGGGGGTCTTGACCGATACCGGCTTGCTGGCCAGCGCCTCAAGCCCTTGCCCAAGCACTTTGCTCTGCGGGTCGTCCTGGTTGAAGTTGGCTTTCAGCACGCTCTGCGCTTCGGTAATGGCCTGGCTGTAGACCTTTGGCTCACCGTTGAGCGCCGCCCATTGCGCCTGCTCCAGCGCGAGGCTCAGGGCCAGACGCACCTGGGCCAGACTTTGCCCTGCCAATACCGGGCGGATGTCCTTGTCTGCATTGAAATCGACACGGAAGTAATGGGAAATCTCGTCCCACCATTGCGACCAGCGGCTTTGCTCGGTCTTGTCGGCAGTCAGCCCCAGAAGCGACTCGCCCTTGTCTTCATACTCGGGGGCCAGCTTGTTGAGCTGTACGGCCTGCTCACGCAGGGCGCCCAGTTGCAGAAACAGCCCGGTGCGGTCTGGTTGCTCGACGCTGCGCAGGGCGGCGAGGCTCTTGGCCAGTTGCTCGCGGGCAGCGAAGGAGCCCGGGTCATCCTGCTCACGCAGAATTTCATCGGCACCCTGCACCAGTGCCTGGGCGCTGTTGATGTCTTGCAGCGCCGAAAGACGCAGGCTGGCCAGGCGCAGCAGATGTTCAGCCTCGGCCAGACGCCAGTCCTTGCGGCTGGCACCCAGAACGGTTTCGAGTCGCTGGCTCAGACGCTGCTGATCGCCCTGCAACTGCGCGACCAGACGGCGGCTGTCTTCCAGTTGATTGGCTGGCGGGAATTGCGCGAGTCGCGCGCTCAGTTGCTGGTCATTCTGCGCCAGCACCAGAGTCTGCTCGGCGATGTCCTCGACCTGACCGCGCTGCTGCTGGTGTCCGGCTTGCAGCATACGCAGTTGCCACACGCCCCAGCCCGCGACGGCGATACCGGCGATGCCGAGCAGCAGCGCCAGAAATACCAGGCCGCTGCTGCGGTTGCCGGTCCGCTCGACGCGTACCGGTTCAGGCTTGGATGCAGGCGTTTTCAACACCGATTCTTCGTCTTTAGGCAAGGCTGTTTCGCTCACGTATCCCATCCTTTGCATTTTGGCGTAATAGCGTAAACGACAAGTGTCGATCAATACGCTTTGACGGCAGGCTGGGGTTGATCCCGCAACGCTGCCAGCAATGCCGTGGCGCTGGCGCCACGACAATCAATAACGTTCCGCGCGCCCGCTGCCTGCGCAAGGCTGGCAACCCGGGGGCTCGGTACAAACAGCGGCAGACCGGCCAGATCCGGCCATGAATCGCCTGCCAACTGAAGCAAATGTTCAAAACCCTGCCCACTGCTGACCACCAGCCCGTTCAAGCGTTCCACCGCAACGCGTTGCGGCAGGGTGTCAGGAGCATGCTGCGGCAGGTAGCGACGGTACAGCGGCAGGTAATCGACACCCGCCCCACGTTCGCGTAATTGCTCGGCCAGCAGTTCTCGCCCTTCATCGCCGCGCATGATCAGCACGCGACTTCCCGGTACGGCAATCGCCTGTTTAAGGCGTGGATGGTCGAGCAAGGCTTCGCTGTCATCGCCCTGCTCCGGCCAGCTCGCATCGAGTCCGTAATCGAGGAGTATCTGCCCGGTTGCTGAACCCACACTGAACCACGGCTGCATAGGCGGTTGCGGCCACACTTCATCGATCAGTTCGATGGCCAGCCGCGCAGCAGGTTTACTGACCACGATGACTGCACAGTAATTGAGCAGCTCGAAAATGATCGAACGCTGTGCAAGCGTCAAGGCTAACGGCTCGGTTTCGAGTAAAGGCAGACTGCTGCTGAAGATCCCGGCATCGGCCAGCACCGTTGCCAGCGCCGCCGATTCTTCGGCGGGACGGGTCAGCAGCAGACGCCAGGCACTCATTCGTTGTTGGCCTCGCCGTAGACGGCCTTGAGAATCTCGGCCGCCCCCTGAGCCAGCAATGCTTCGGCAACCTGCACGCCCAGCGCCTGGGCGGAGGTCTGCGGCGCTCGGGCGTCGGCGTGCAGCAACACCCGCCCTGACGGATCGCCGACCAGCCCGCGCAGCCAGACATCATCGCCTTCCAGCACTGCGTAACAGGCGATAGGCACCTGACAGCCACCATTGAGGTGCTTGTTCAGCGAGCGTTCGGCAATCACGCGCACAGCGGTGTCTTCGTGGTGCAACGGGGCCAGCAGGGCATGAATTTCGGCATCGACGCTGCGGCATTCGATACCCACAGCCCCCTGACCGCCCGCTGGCAGACTGTCATCGACGCTGATCGCCGAGGTGATGCGGTCTTCGAAGCCCAGGCGGATCAAGCCGGCAGCGGCCAGAATAATGGCGTCGTATTCGCCCCCATCCAGCTTGGCCAGTCGGGTATTGACGTTGCCACGCAGGAAGCGGATCTGCAGGTCCGGACGCCGCGCCAGCAGCTGTGCCTGGCGGCGCAGGCTGGAGGTGCCGACGATGCTTCCCGCCGGCACTGTGTCCAGGCTCTCAAAGGTGTTGGACACAAACGCATCGCGCGGGTCTTCACGCTCGCAGATGCAAAACAGGCCCAGCCCCTGGGGGAAGTCCATCGGCACGTCTTTCATCGAGTGCACGGCGATGTCGGCGTTGTCTTCCAGCAACGCCGTTTCCAGCTCTTTGACGAACAGGCCCTTGCCGCCGATTTTCGACAGCGGGGAGTCGAGCAGCTTGTCGCCACGGCTGACCATTGGCACCAGGGTCACAAGCAGGCCTGGGTGAGCCTGTTCGAGGCGAGCTTTTACGTATTCGGCCTGCCAGAGCGCCAACGCACTTTTGCGCGTGGCAATGCGGATTTCGCGAGAGGACATTGAACAATCCGTACTGAGTAGATGTGCCGGATAATAACAGCTCAGCCGGGGCGGCTTCAGCGCTGTCTGAAAACTTGATCAGCCCACTGATCCCGATCAATCAACCGGCCAGTGGCTGGAAGCTGCAACAGCTGTCAAACGACCAACCGGAAATCACACAGACCTGATACGCCTGTCAGTTCTGTGCTTCGGCTTCGCCGCCAGGCTCCAAGGTGGAACCCTAGAGCTGCTGCATCATTTTGCGCACACCCGCTACATGCCGGCGACTGACGATCAGCGCATCACCATTCAGGCCTCTGAGGAACAGCTCGAAATGCCCCACCGGCGTGCGCTTCATGCTTTCGATTCGCTTTCGGGCTACCAGCGCATTGCGGTGAATACGCACGAACCGATCGCCGAACTCGTCTTCCAGTGCCTTGAGCGGCTCGTCCAGCAGGACTTCACCACCTTCGTGGCGCAGGGTGACGTACTTGTGATCGGCGATGAAGTAGATCACCTGATCCAGCGGAATCAATTCGATACCTTTTCGGGTACGCGCACTGATGTGTGTGCGCGGCCCCGAACCGCTTTCTGCCGCCGGCCGCGTCATCGCCGCCAATTGCACGCGGTTTGGCCGCTCGGCCTTTCTCAACGCTTCGATAAGGTGCTCGGCGCGCACAGGCTTGACCAGATAGCCGACCGCACTGACCTGAAAGGCTTCCAGGGCGAATTCGTCGTGGGCGGTGCAAAAGACCACGGCAGGCGGAGCTTCGCGTTCGCACAGTTTGGCAGCCACCTGCAAGCCGTCGAGACCCGGCATGCGGATATCAAGCAGCACCACGTCAGGCTTGTGGGTTTCGATCAGCGCCAAGGCTTCTTCACCATTGGAGGCGCTGGGTTCGAGTACTCGATAACCCTCTATTTCATTGACCATGCGGCTCAATCGCTCGCGGGCCAGGGGTTCGTCATCAACGATCAGGACATTCATATAGCTCTGGCTTCCTGCGTGAGTCTCGCACAAGGATAGCGTAGACAGGTGTAGTGACGACCGTCACGGCGCTCCACGCTCAGACTGGCGTGCGGGCCAAAAAGTGCCGTAATACGTGCACCTATATTCGACAGGGCCTGTTGAGTACCGTTGGAAGTCTGCCGATTGGCAACTTCTTCATAGGGATTGCTGACGCTCAATATGAACTCTCCCCCTTTGTAGTCCGCTTCGACCGTTACCACGCCTCCGTCGATTCGCGGAGCAATGCCATAAATCAAAGCGTTTTCAAGTAATGGTTGCAAGGTTAGCTGGGGAATCGGCAAGTCATCAGGAATTGCGCTCACCCTCCAGTCCAACTGTAGACGCTCGCCGAGACGATATTGCTCAATCGATAAATATCGTTTTGCCAATGCCAGCTCTTCGCTCCACGTCACCAGGCTGCCGGGCTTGGCCAGACTGGCACGAAACAGGTCGGAAAGATCCAGCACTGCCTGTTCGGCCTTGACCGGATCGCTGGCGACCAGGCTGGCGATACTGTTGAGAGTATTGAACAGAAAGTGCGGGCGGATTCGCGCTTGCAACGATTCAATCCTGGCCCGCAGCTCGCCCTGCTGCTGTTTGCGCCACTGACTCTGCAAGTAGAAGTAGCGCAGCATCAGGGCTGACATGATCAGCGCGATGGTCGAGTAACGCAGGTAGCGCTCGACCATCCCACTGATTGAAATCCGCCCGGTTAGCTGACAAACGTCGGTGACGGCTGTGCACAGAAGGGTCAGGCCGACGACCAGCAGGCAACTGAGCATGCCGGCCAGCCCCGGCGTCAGGCGCGCCAGCCAGGGTCGCAAGCCGCAGAGCAGCGCGGCGGACAGCAACACGATCCACTGCACGAACAGCGACATCAGCGCCAGACGTACCCAGTCGAAACCGGCACGCATCGGTTCTACCAGCACCAGCACCACCACCAGCACCACCACCAGCAGCTCGGCCAGTACGACAAGCACGAGCAATGCCTGCGGCAGGCACAGTTCGGGGAGAAAAAAATCTTTGCCGGGCGCTGGCCTGGCAGGGGTTTTCACGGGTTCTGTTCGCATGCTTGCAGTCTCTGCCCAAGCCTTGTCAGCGGCAAGCCATCCGGAAATAAAAAAGCAGCAACCCTGTTATCATCGCAACCGCCCTTGTGCCAGGTATCAGGCACGCCACTTTCTGTTGAGCAACGAGCGAATCCATGAGCACCGACAAGACCAACCAGTCCTGGGGCGGCCGCTTCAGTGAACCCGTCGACGCGTTTGTCGCGCGTTTCACTGCCTCCGTCACCTTCGATCAACGCCTGTATCGCCACGACATCATGGGCTCCATCGCCCACGCCACCATGCTGGCCAAGGTGGGCGTCCTGACCGACGCTGAGCGCGATACCATCGTTGATGGCCTGAATACCATCCAGGCCGAGATCGAGGCCGGCAGCTTCGAATGGCGCGTCGATCTCGAAGACGTGCACATGAACATCGAGGCCCGCCTGACCGATCGCATCGGTATCACCGGCAAGAAGCTGCACACCGGTCGCAGCCGTAACGATCAGGTCGCCACCGATATCCGCCTGTGGTTGCGTGACGAAATCGACCTGATCCTCAGTGAGATCACTCGCTTGCAAAAGGGCCTGCTGGGTCAGGCCGAGCGCGAATCCGACACCATCATGCCCGGCTTCACGCACTTGCAGACCGCACAGCCGGTCACATTTGGTCACCATATGCTGGCCTGGTTTGAAATGCTCAGCCGTGACTACGAGCGTCTGGTGGACTGCCGCAAGCGCTTGAACCGCATGCCTTTGGGCAGCGCTGCGCTGGCAGGCACCACCTACCCGATCGACCGCGAGCTGACCTGCAAACTGCTGGGCTTCGACGTGGTGGGTGGCAACTCGCTGGACGGCGTTTCCGATCGTGACTTCGCTATCGAATTCTGCTCGGCTGCGTCCATCGCGATGATGCACTTGTCGCGCTTCTCCGAAGAGCTGGTGCTCTGGACCAGTGCACAGTTCCAGTTCATCGATCTGCCGGACCGCTTCTGTACCGGCAGCTCGATCATGCCGCAGAAGAAAAACCCTGACGTGCCTGAGCTGGTGCGTGGCAAGAGTGGCCGCGTATTCGGTGCGCTGATGGGCCTGCTGACCCTGATGAAAGGCCAGCCGCTGGCTTACAACAAGGACAATCAGGAAGACAAGGAGCCGCTGTTCGACGCTGCCGACACCCTGCGTGATTCGCTGCGCGCGTTTGCCGACATGATCCCGGCGATCAAACCCAAGCACGCCATCATGCGCGAAGCTGCGCTGCGCGGGTTCTCGACCGCGACCGACCTGGCTGACTATCTGGTGCGCCGTGGCCTGCCGTTCCGTGACTGCCACGAAATAGTTGGCCATGCCGTGAAATATGGCGTGGAAACCGGCAAGGACCTGGCTGAAATGAGTCTGGAAGAGCTGCGTCAATTCAGCAACCAGATCGAACAGGACGTGTTCGCCGTGCTGACCCTGGAAGGCTCGGTCAACGCCCGTAACCACATCGGCGGCACCGCACCTGAGCAAGTCCGCGCCGCCGTGGTTCGCGGCCAGGAGCTACTGGCCGGGCGCTGAATACAGCCAAGGCTTTCCTCGAGTCTGAGCAACGATCGTGCGACGCTCCGCGTCGTATGCCGTTCTGGACGCTCTGCGTCCGGTCTTGAGTATGCGGCGCAGCGCAGATTTGTGACGCAGAGCG
>NZ_ATDK01000276.1 GCF_000444135.1 Pseudomonas avellanae BPIC 631 | reverse complement strand
CCTGCTCAAAAAGTGAGCAGAAGCAGTTGAACACCTGGGTCAGTTTTCAGTCGGCAGAACAGCCTCTACTGGGTCAGTTTTCGGTCAGCGACAACACTCTCGATCGTGCTGGCCACAAGAAAACGTGGCTATGGAAATGCCACAAGGTGAAAAAGAAATGACCACTCATACGCGATCCCATGACGAAAGCGTTCTCGACATGCTTCGTGAGGACGAAGCATTTGCCATCGAATATCTGTCTGTTGCGCTGGAGGAAATCGACGAGGGCGGTGGCGAAGACGCTTTCCTTATCGCCATCCGTCGCCTGATCGAGGCGAGAGGCGGTATGGGAAACCTCTCAAAGAACACAGGCCTGGCCAGACCCAACCTTTACAGATCTATTGCGGCTGGTGGCGACCCCAAGCTCTCCACCATCCTGAAAGTGCTCCAGGCACTGGGCGTGGGAATGTCAAAGGTCGTTTCGCACAGGGCGGACGTGGGCAGCCAACGCACCGACCCGTGACGATTCCTCACCCCGGAAATAGATCTGCGTTCCACCCTAGCTGGATCATCAATCAACAAAATAGCGTTTTTTTGCGCCCTGTACATCCAATGCCCGCATAAACGAAAACACCAGCGAACACACCGCCCTCCCAGCACCCCACCAATGCGATTACCGTTTCATGCTGCGCTCGTAAGCGGCCAGGACAGTTCGCTCAGATTGCACCAGGTAGGCATCCAGCATGATGGTCGCGTCGCCTGCTCGGCCTTCCTCAACGCATTGAAGTATCGATGCGTTCATATCGAGGAACGGCAAGTGCAGTAATCGGGGGTCGTTGAGCAGCCCGAAGGCCAGCCGCAATTCAGCCGAGATCTGCCCATAAAACACCAGCAGGCGCGGGCTATCTGCCAGTTCGACAATTGATTTGTGAAAAATCATGTTGGCCGTGCCGACCGCTACCCAGTCTTTCGATTCGCGCGCGTGCACGCCTAGCTCGACAGCCTCACGCATGTGCAGGGTGCCTGGGTGCTGGGGGTAGGCTTGGGCGATGGCCTTGCATTCGATGAAGCGGCGCACGCGGTAGATGTCGATGATCGAGGCCATGTCAGGTTCTGCAACCGTAACTCCGCGGTTAGGTTCGTGTTTGAGCAGGCCTTCGCGCGTCAGAACCCGAAATGCCTCTCTCAATGTGTTCCGCGAAATGTCGAGGTTTTCTGCCAGTGCGGCTTCTGAAAGGCGTTGGCCGGGCACGAGTTCACCCTCGACCAGCATTCTGCGTATTTCTCGGGTGATGGTTTCTCCCAGCGTTCGGGGAAGGGTGGGAGAGGCGTCGTTCATAAAAGGTCCAGGATGAGGAAAACCGCAGGGTTATTCCATCAGAGCCTAGTGCGTGGCACAAGGATGAAGCCTGGAACGTGCTTCATTAAGTAGCACCGCAAGCGCTTAAGGTAACAATTTGGTGCTTTTGTATCAGTCATAAGTAACAGATTGTTCAACAATAAATCCTTTATCAACCTACATTGCAGCGATGATCCTTGAGTTTTGGCATGCTCATTGCTCAGTCGATATACCTCTCACTGTAGGAATGATGCCGTGACAACGACCACGAAAGAGTTCACAAAGGCGCGGCGGGCGTCTTTAGTCGCCGCCGTCTTCATGATGGCCACGTCTGCTATCGGGCCAGGCTTCCTGACCCAGACCGCTACGTTCACGGCAACATTGGGTGCTGCGTTTGCTTTCGGCATTCTGGCTTCGATCCTGATTGACTTCGTTGTTCAGCTGAACGTCTGGCGCATTGTGTCGCTGACTAAAATGCGTGCGGCCGATCTGGCCAACGCTGCTATTCCGGGCAGTGGTTACTTGCTGACGGTGTTGGTGCTGTGCGGTGGGCTGGTGTTCATGCTGGGTAACATTGCCGGTGCAGGTCTGGGCTTGAACGCGCTGACCGGTCTTGATCCTAAATGGGGTGGTGCCTTGAGTGCGCTGCTTGCCATTGGGATCTTCTCGTCTCATCGCGCAGGCGTGGCGATGGACCGGATCATGATGGGGCTGGGCATCCTGAAAATATGCCTGATCGTGCTTGCATGCTTTGCGACCCATCCTCCGCTGGGCGAAGCTCTGCGTCAGTCGGTATGGCCTGACTTCATCGACTTTGCCTCCATCACTACCATCGTCGGCGGCACGGTAGGCGGTTACATCACTTATGCAGGCGCTCACCGTCTGCTTGATCGCGGCACCGTTGGTGTAGAAAACCTTCAGGCGGTATCCCGCGCAGCGCTGACCGGTATCCTGGTCACAGGCATTGCTCGCTACGTATTGTTTCTGGCTATTCTGGGCGTGGTGGCAAGCGGAGTGGTTATCGACGTGTCTGGCAAGGGCGCAAACCCTGCTGGCCAGGCGTTCCAGGCAGCGGCAGGCGACATCGGCATGATGATGTTCGGTCTGGTGCTGTGGGCGGCGGGTATCAGCAGTGTCATCGGCGCGTCTTACACGTCGATGTCGTTCATCACGGTGTTCTCCAAGAAGATCACAGAGCGTGTTCGTAACCTCGCGACCGTGGTTTTCATCGTCATCTGCATGGCAGTGTATATGGTGCTGGGCAAGCCACCGGCAGCGTTGCTGGTGTTTGCTGGCGGTTTCAACGGGTTGATCCTGCCGCTGGGCCTGAGCATCTTCATGTACGTGGGCTGGGCCCGGTCTGACCTGATGGGTGGCTACCACTATCCACGCTGGTTGCTGGTGCTGGGTATCCTGACCTGCCTGCTGTCGTGGTTCATGGCCTACAAGTCGGCCGGTGCCATCTTTGCGTTCATTGGCGCAGCCTGATTAAAAATGCCTGATTACAAAGAGGTAATTTCAAATGCGTGCGATTGATCTAAATAGCGACCTGGGTGAAAGCTTCGGCGCCTGGAGCATGGGCGACGATGCCGCGATGCTCGACATCGTGACCAGCGCCAATGTCGCCTGTGGTTTTCACGCAGGCGACCCGGCGGGCATCCTGCGGACCCTGAAAGCCGCTGCCGCAAAGAACGTCACGATTGGCGCTCACGTGTCCTACCCGGACAAGGTTGGCTTTGGCCGCCGCAACATGGACGTGGCCAGTGACGAACTGACCGCCGACGTGATTTATCAGATCGGTTCGCTGCAAGGCCTGGCCAAGGCTGCTGGCACCTCGGTGCGCTACATCAAACCTCACGGGGCCTTGTACAACACTATTGCGCACGACCGCAGACAGGCGATGGCGGTGATTGAGGCGATCCGCGCCATTGATCCTGCGCTGGTGCTCGTCGCTCTAGCGGGCTCCACCCTGATTGAGCTGGCCCGTAGCGAAGGTTTGCAGTGCATCGCCGAGGCCTTCGCTGATCGTGCGTATACGCCACAGGGCACGCTGGTTTCGCGGCGCGAGCCCGGGGCCGTGCTTCACGACCCGGAGCTGGTGGCCCAGCGCATGTTGCGTCTGGTTCAGTCAGGCTCCATCGAAGCCATTGATGGCAGCCTGGTCAGGATAGAGGCCGACTCAATTTGTGTGCATGGCGACAGCCCCGCCGCCGTAGAGATGGCCCGCGAGCTGCGCCGCGTACTGGAACAAGCCAGTACATCTTTGCAGCCCTTTGCCGGAAACGCCCATGAATGCCTTTGATCGAGCCCGTCAGGCCGCCATCGCCGCTGCCCGCGAGGCGCGTGGCACTTACCGCAACGGTCTGGTGACCCCCACGGCAGGGGTTGCACCAGGGATGACCCAAGCCAATCTGATCGCCCTGCCCCGCGACTGGGCCTACGACTTCCTGCTCTATGCGCAGCGCAATCCCAAAGCCTGCCCGATTCTGGATGTCAGCGACGCCGGCAGCCCGACCACCCTCCTGGCTGAAGGCGCGGACCTGCGCACCGACATCCCGATGTACCGCATCTGGCGCGATGGCAAGCTGGCGGAAGAAGTCAGCGACGCAACCCAGGCCTGGGCTGAACACGACGACATGGTCGCGTTTCTGATCGGTTGCAGCTTTACCTTTGAAACCCCGCTGCAAGAGGCAGGCATCGAAGTACGCCACATCACCGACGGCTGCAATGTGCCGATGTACCGCACCAACCGCGCCTGCCGTCCTGCCGGTCGGTTACACGGCGAAATGGTGGTTTCGATGCGTCCGATTCCGGCTGATCGGGTGGCCGAGGCCAGCGCTATCTCCGGGCGCTACCCCTCGGTGCACGGCGCTCCAGTCCATATCGGCGAGCCTGGACGGCTGGGTATCAACGACCTGAGTCGACCCGATTTCGGCGATGCCGTTAGCATCAAGCCTGGCGAAGTTCCGGTTTTCTGGGCGTGCGGTGTCACACCTCAGGCAGCAGTCATGGCATCAGGTGTACCCTTCGCCATCACCCATTCGCCCGGCTATATGTTCATCACCGACGTGCCTGACAGCACTTACCACGTCTAGGAGTTCTCTGTGCGCTTTCTACCGGTCAACCTGGACGTCCTGCTCGTCGAATTGAAAGATCTGGACGAAACCCTGGCCTTGTTCGACGCCCTGACGGCGGAGCCAATTGCGGGTGTGGAGGAGATCGTTCCTGCCGCACGTACGCTATTGATCCAGTTCCGCCCCAGCACCATCGAGCGTCAGGCGCTGGTCAACCGCATAGCTGGCCAGGACATCAGCCAGCGCCGTGAGGGCGAACACCGTCGGGTGGAAATCCCGGTGCATTACAACGGCGAAGACCTCGACGAAGTCGCGACGCTGCTGAACATCAGCCGCGCAGAGGTCATCCAGCGTCACACCGCTCATGACTACAGCGTGGCGTTCTGCGGTTTCGCGCCGGGCTTCGCATACCTGACGGGCGGCGCCGGGTTCCAGGTGCCTCGTCGGCAAACGCCGCGCACTCGCATCCCCGCCGGTGCGGTAGCGTTGGCGGGCGACTTCAGCGGTGTCTATCCCAAAGCCAGCCCTGGTGGGTGGCAGATCATCGGCGTGACGCCGTTGCAGATGTGGGACCTGAACCGCGCCGAGCCTGCCCTGCTGCGCCCTGGCTATAAAGTACACTTCACCGATGCCGGTCCATTGCCTGCCGGTGGCCTGCCAGCACCTTCGGCGCCAGCACGCCCCGACGCCACAACAGCAACGTATCTGGAGATCACCAGCCCAGGCCTGCACAGCGTATTGCAGGACATGGGCCGCCCCGGCCAGACCGGCCAGGGCGTATCCCGCTCCGGCGCGCTGGACCTTGGTGCTCTGCGCTCGGCCAACCGCGCCGTCGGCAACCCTTCGGACATGGCCTGCGTGGAATCGGTACTTGGAGGCTTGAGTTTCAGTTGCCATGGCAGTGCTGTGATCGCCATCACCGGCGCACACACCCCGGTCACCATCACCAGCGCCAGCGGCCTGCAATGGCAAGCCAGCAACTATCAGCCCATCGAGCTGGAAGCCGGCGACCGCGTAAGCCTGGGCTCACCCAAGGCCGGGTTGCGCAGTTATCTGGCAATCCGTGGGGGTTTCGACGTCACGCCGGTGCTCGGCAGCCTGTCCACCGATACCTTGGCGCAGCTTGGTCCTGAAGCGCTGGCAGCTGGCGACCGACTGGGTTTTACCGCACCGGTCAACGGCACCAGCGTATCGCTGAACGAAGCGCCAGCCTTTGAGCTGCCGACCACCGCCAACATTGTCACCCTCGATGTGGTGATGGGGCCGCGCACCGACTGGTTTACCGAAGACGCCATCCAGCGTCTGAGCAGCCAGCTGTGGCGCGTCACCTCGCAATCCAACCGGGTCGGCATCCGTCTGGCCGGTGATACGCCACTGGAGCGCAGTAATCATCAGGAATTGCCCAGCGAAGGCACTTCTGTTGGCGCGATTCAGGTTCCAGCCAGCGGCCAACCGGTGCTGTTCCTGGCCGACCACCCACTGACCGGTGGTTATCCGGTGATTGCCTCGGTGGCCAGCCACCATCTGGATTTGGCAGGACAGATACCGGTCAATGCACAGATTCGCTTCAACCCGCTGGGGGCGTTCGAAGAAATGCAGCCCAGCACCGAAGCCTCTTTTTCAACTGCCGATGCGAAGAACAATTCATGAAAAAATTATTGATCGCCAACCGTGGTGAAATCGCCGTCCGCATCGCTCGCGCTTGCCGCGACTACGGTGTGCAGTCGGTTGCCGTCTACGCTGACGCCGACATTGACGCGCTGCACGTGCGCCAGGCCGACGAAGCTTATTCTCTGAACGGCCAACGCCCTGCCGAGACCTACCTGGACATTGAAAAGCTGCTCGCTGTCGCCAAACGCAGCGGGGCAGACGCCGTGCACCCAGGCTATGGCTTTCTGTCTGAGCGGGCCGACTTCGCCCGGGCGGTGATCAACGCCGGTCTGATCTGGGTTGGCCCCAACCCCGAGACCATTGATGTGCTGGGCGACAAGGTCGAGGCGCGCAAACTGGCTCATCTGGTCGGCGCGCCATTGGTTGCCGGCACACCCGGCCCGGTCGAAAGCGCCGCCCAAGTGCTGGCCTTTGCCGAGCAGCACGGTTTGCCGATCGCCATCAAGGCCGCTTTCGGCGGTGGCGGACGCGGCATGAAAGTGGCTTGGCGTCTTGATGAAGTCGCCGAAATGTTCGCCTCCGCCGTGCGCGAAGCCGAAGCTGCTTTCGGGCGTGGCGAATGTTTCGTTGAACAGTTCCTCGACCGCCCACGCCACATCGAAGCCCAGATCCTGGCCGACAAACACGGCAAGGTCGTTGTTGTTGGCACACGCGATTGCTCCCTGCAGCGCCGTAACCAGAAGCTGGTGGAAGAGGCGCCAGCGCCGTTCATCAGCGAAGAACAACGCGCGCGCATTCACCAGTCGGCTCAGGACATCTGCGCCAAGGCGGGCTACGTTGGTGCGGGCACCGTGGAGTTCCTGCTCAGCCAGGACGGCACCCTGTCGTTCCTTGAGGTCAACACGCGCTTGCAGGTCGAGCACCCGGTGACCGAAGAAACCACCGGCATCGACCTGGTGATCGAGCAACTGCGTATCGCCGACGGCCTGCCGTTGTCGTTCAGCGAAACGCCGACCCCGCGCGGCCACAGCTTTGAATTTCGCATCAACGCCGAAGACGCAGGCAAAGGCTTTTTGCCTACGCCCGGGCAAATCACCGAGTTCCTGCCGCCCTCTGGCCCCGGCGTACGCCTGGACAGCGGCGTGGTCAGCGGTTCCAGCGTGCCGAGCACCTTCGATTCGATGATGGCCAAGCTGATTGTCACAGGTGCAACTCGTGAGCAGGCGATAACCCGCGCCCGTCGCGCCCTGGCGGAATTCAACATCGAGGGCATCGCCTCAGTGCTGCCGTTCCACCGGGCCGTGATGGACCATGCCGACTTCACCAGCGCTGACCGATTCGGCGTGCACACCCGCTGGATCGAGACCGACTTTGCCGAACAGATCACCATCGCCCCACGCAACGCCCAGTCGGGGAACCCTGAAGTACTGCGCACCTTCGTCGAAATTGACGGCAAGCGCCACGAACTGGGTCTGCCCGCAGCATTGTTGCGCGGCATGAGCTTGAACGCAGCAGGCCCTGCCAGCGAAAGCGCGGCCCCAAGCGAAGCGGTTGATCCGCAGGCGGTACTGACGCCGGTAGCGGGCAACCTGCATACCTGGGTCGTCGAAGACGGCGAGTCAGTCAGCACCGGGCAAGTTATCGCTGTGGTAGAAGCGATGAAAATGGAAACTTCGATTCTGGCCCCTTGTGCTGGCGACGTTAATATTACCCAACCAGCGGGTACTTACTTTGAAGCGGGCTCTTTGATCGGCCGTATCAAAACCGTTAATTGATTTAAACGATTCTTTTTGCAGGCCATACGCGCAACGGGGTAATAACCCGGTTGCCGTGTGCTGCCCGCAGAAAACTGTAGATGTCACTGTGAACTCAAAATAACGATAAAACTTAACCCCGGCGGTTTCAGAGGCTGAGTGCAACACCCGGCTATTGAGTTAGGGATGGACTCTCATGATGCTTGGACATCATTTCCGTCATCATTTCGATAGGGCATCTGTA
>NZ_ATDK01000275.1 GCF_000444135.1 Pseudomonas avellanae BPIC 631 | reverse complement strand
TCGGGCCGGAAACGGAGCCGGGATTTTGCTTACTTTGATCCTTCAAAGTCAGTCGCCGAGGGGCGAAAAGGTGACTCAAGTCGAGCCGGAAGCTCACTGAATCGCAGAGTTGTGTGACGCTCGTATCAACGCTCTGCGTTTCCTTCTCAACTGCCCTGCAACGGGGTGGCATCCTGAAAGAAGTAATCCTTCCACGACGCGGGCTTGTTCTTGATCGCGCCCACGCGGTACAGGAACTCGGCCAGGGGGTAGGTGTTCTTCGGCGTGATGGTGAACTGAAACTCCGGCTGGTCAATGATCCTGAGCAGCTCGGCGCGGTCGATCTTCGCTTTGGTGACGCGCAGGTAGGTATCGGCTGCGGCACCAATGTCCTTGCTGACGAAGGCTTCGGCTTCGCTCAGCGCTTCAATGAACGCCTTGTAAGTCTTCGGATTCTCGTTACGGAATTTCTCGGTGGCGAACAGCACCGTGGGTGAGTTCGGGCCGAACAGATCATAGGTATTGAGCACCACGTGCACGTTGGGGTTTTTCAGTTCCTGGTCCTGATACGGCGGGTTGGAAAAGTGCCCGGTCAGCTCGGTCCCGCCCGCAATCAGGCTGGCAGCCGCGTCCGGATGGGGCAGGCTCAGGGTGTACTTGTCCAGCCGTGCGTATTCCTTGTCGCCCCAGAGTTTGGCAGCGGCGAATTGCAGGTAGCGTGACTGCACTGAAACACTGACCGCCGGCACGGCGATGCGGTCCTTTTCGGTAAAGTCGGCAATGGTTTTGACGTTGGGGTTATTGCTCACCAGGTAATACGGGAAGTTACCCAACGAAGCGACCGCTTTGACGTTCTGTTTGCCATGGGTGCGGTCCCAGATGGTCAGCAACGGGCCTACGCCGGCACCGGCAATGTCGATGGAGCCCGACAGCAGCGCATCGTTGACCGCCGAGCCACCGGACAATTGAGTCCAGTCCACCTTGATCTCCAGACCATCTTGCTTGCCGTGCTTCTCGATCAGTTGTTGATCGCGCACCACGTTGAGCAGCAGATAGACGATACCGAACTGCTCGGCAATGCGAATTTCGCCTTCAGCCTGTGCGCTGGCAGGTGCGACCAGCGTGCCGGTCAACAGTGCGGCACCCAGGCCGATGGCGGCTGCCAGGCGGCTCAAGCGGGGTAGAAACAGGGCGGGTTTTGACATGCGCAGCTCCAATACGGGGATGAGGTTTTTTGCAGCATATCGCTATATAAAACATTATTTAAATAACGTTAAGGCATAAACATAGCTCGCATGTTCAGCTTGCCAAGCCACTAGGGCCACGCTTTCTAATATTCTGATTTTTTATAATTAGCTTATAAGTAAATGTGATTTTTAATTGATTTGTGATGCGCCTAGTCTTGCTGATCGTTTGCAGTCTTTCAGGAGCAACACCATGAGCAACGTCAGCGCTTTGCCGATCCAGCCCGATACCACGCCGTCAGGTGGCGGCAGTGTGCGCGACCGGGTTTCGCCACAGGAATGGGAGGTCCGGGTCAAGCTGGCGGCGGCGTATCGTCTGGCGGCGCTCAAGCGCTGGACCGATCACATCTACACGCATTTCTCGGCGCGGGTGCCGGGGCCGGACGAACACTTTCTGATCAACGCCTTCGGCCTGCTGTTCGATGAAATCACGGCGTCCAACCTGGTCAAGGTCGATATAGACGGCACGATTGTCGATGACCCGACCGGATTGGGCATCAACTACGCCGGTTACGTGATCCACAGCGCCATTCACGCGGCGCGTCATGACCTGCAAGCGGTGTTACACACCCATACCCGTGACGGTATTGCAGTGTCGGCGCAGAAAAACGGACTGCTGCCGATTTCCCAGCACTCCATTGCCTTCTCCGGGCGCGTGGCCTATCACGGCTACGAAGGCATTGCGCTGGACTTGAGCGAACGGGAACGACTGGTCGCCGACCTGGGTGACAAGAGCGTGATGATCCTGCGTAACCACGGGTTGCTGACCGGTGGCGTCAGTGTCGAACATGCCTTTCAGCAGCTTCATGCCCTGGAGTACGCCTGCAACATTCAGATCGCCGCGCAGTCGGCGGGCAATGACGAACTGGTGTTCCCTCCGCAGGAAGTCATCGCCAGGGTTGAAGAGCAGGCCAAGGTCATCAAGGACGGGCATGGGCCGGGGGTTGCACGGCACTGGAATGCATTGATTCGCGAGCTGGAGCGCAGCGGCACCGATTACCGTGACTGAGCCTGCAATGCAGTGATGCGAGGCGCCGAGGGTTGGTGTAGTGTGCGCACCCAAAACAAGGGGCGCACACATGCACGACCTGCTGAACGAAATCCTCGATGAAGTAAGACCCTTGCTCGGTCAGGGCAAGGTGGCCGATTACATTCCGGCACTGGGCGGGGTGCGACCTGATCAGTTGGGTATCGCGGTGTATGGCAACGACGGCCAGGTGTTCAGCGCCGGTGACGCCGAGACGCTGTTTTCGATTCAGAGCATTTCCAAGGTGTTCAGCCTGGTCCAGGCCATCGGCCATTCCGGCGAAGACATCTGGCAGCGCCTTGGCCACGAGCCTTCCGGCCAGCCGTTCAACTCGTTGGTGCAGTTGGAGTTCGAGCAGGGCAGGCCGCGCAACCCGTTTATCAATGCCGGTGCACTGGTGATCTGCGACATCAATCAGGCACGTTTTGCCGCGCCGTCGTTGTCGATGCGCGATTTCGTGCGTCGTCTATGCGGCAACCGGTCGATCACCTCCGATTCCAAGGTGGCCGAGTCCGAGTACCAGCACCGTTCGCGCAACGCGGCGGCGGCTTATCTGATGAAATCCTTCGACAATTTCCACGGCGATGTGGAAGACGTGCTGCGCAGCTATTTTCACCACTGTGCGCTGAGCATGAATTGCATCGATCTGGCGAAAGCGTTCGGTTTTCTGGCCAGCCAGGGTTTTTGCGCCCACAGTGGCGTGCAGATCCTCACCGCACGCCAGGCCACGCAGGTCAATTCGATCATGGCCACCAGCGGTCTTTACGACGAAGCCGGCAACTTTGCCTACCGCGTCGGCCTGCCGGGCAAGAGCGGGGTAGGCGGCGGGATTGTGGCGATTGTGCCGGAGCGCGCTTCGGTCTGTGTGTGGTCTCCTGCGTTGAACGCGGCGGGCAATTCCCTTGTCGGTATGGCTGCGCTGGAAAAACTCAGCGCGAGGGTCGACTGGTCGGTTTTTTGAAGTAAAAGCCTTTTAAGGTAAAACGTCTTCTGAAGTGAACAGTGCTTTGAAGCGCGAATCTGTCAGGAGTCATGGATTGAACAGAAGGCTATGCAAATCGCTCATGCTGAGCGTCGGGCTGCTGGTACTTGCCGGTTGCGGCACCCAGCGTGTTCAGGAACCTGAACTGAGCCCCGAACAGGCGCGCGCGAAGATCGTGCGGCTGATACCTGCCACTGTCACGGATCGACAGGCCTGGGCGACGGATATCCAGGCCGCGTTCACCGCGCAGAAAATTCCGCTGAGCACTGAAAACCTGTGTTCGGTAATAGCTGTAACCGAGCAGGAATCGACCTTTCAGGTTGATCCGGCCGTGCCGAACATGGGCCGTATTGCGCGTGCCGAAATCGACCGACGCGCCGCGCGGCTGCATATTCCCAACGCCTTGATCGCCACCGCGCTGCGCGTGCGCTCGCCGGATGACAAGACCTACGGCAAGCGGCTCGATTCGGCTCATACCGAAAAAGACCTCAGCGCCATTTTTGATGATTTCATCGGCATGGTGCCGCTCGGCCAGACGTTGTTCGGCAACTTCAACCCGGTCAAGACCGGCGGTCCGATGCAGGTCAGCATCGCCTTTGCTGAAAAGCACGCCGAGGATTATCCCTACACGGTTGATGGTTCTATTCGGCGCGAGGTGTTCACTCGTCGTGGCGGTATGTATTTCGGCGTGGCCCACTTGCTCGGTTACCCGGTGAACTACACCCAGTCGCTGTACCGTTTCGCCGACTTCAATGCGGGTTGGTACGCCAGCCGCAATGCGGCGTTCCAGAATGCGGTCAGCCGCGCGACCGGCATAGAACTGGCGCTCGATGGCGACCTGATCCGTTTCGACTCCACCTCGCCCGGTTCCACTGAACTGGCTGTGCGTACCCTGGGTAACCGGTTGGGCATGAACAAGTCGCAGATATGGAGCCAGCTCAAGCAGGGCGATACCCTGGAATTCGAAGAGACCGATCTGTACAGCAAAGTGTTCGCGCTGGCGGACCGGGCCGCGGGCAAGCCATTACCACGGGCAATCCTGCCGGGCATCACCCTGAAAAGCCCGAAAATCACTCGCAACCTGACCACCGCCTGGTTCGCCGAACGCGTAGACGACCGCCGCGAACGCTGCGTGCTGCGCGCGCCGAAGGGAGGGTGAGCGATCACACATCTGCGCCGCGCCGCATTATCAAGACCGGACGCAGAGCGTCCAGAGCGTCGCACGATAGTGGTCGAGGTTGAGACTATCGTTCCTCACGCTCTGCGTGGGAATGCCGTTCTGGACGCTCTGCGTCCGATTTTGAGGGTGCGACTTGGCGAGAAATCTTGGGGTTTCAGCCCTCTATTCAAGGCTCTTCAGGACTTATTTGACGTATGCCTGTTTTAAAACGCTTCACGATTTTCCTGCAGCAAGCCTTGCGGGCCATGCATCTGGTCTGGACCACTTCCCGTGCGCTGTCCGTCGGCTTGATCCTCGCCACGCTGGTTGCAGGCTTGTTGCCTGCGCTGGCCGCCTGGCTGGGGCAGCGCATCGTCGATGCTGTGGTCAGTGCCATGCAATTGCACGCCAGCACGGGTGACGCGCCGTTATGGCCGGTGTTGCGCTATGTGTTGCTGGAGGCGGGCGTGCTGGCCCTGCTGGCCGGTGCGCAACGGGGGCTGTCGGTGCAGCAGGCGCTGTTGCGGGTGCTGCTTGGGCAGAAGGTCAATACGTTGATTCTGGAGAAGGCCCAGACCCTGTCACTGTCCCAGTTCGAGGATTCGGAGTTCTACGACAAACTCGTGCGCGTCCGGCGCGAGGCCTCGACCCGTCCGCTGGCGCTGGTGACCAAGTCCCTGGGCCTGCTGCAAAACCTTATTTCCCTGATCAGTTTCGCCGTGCTGCTGGTGCATTTTTCGCCTTGGGCGCTGCTGATCCTGGTGGTGGGTGCGCTGCCGGTATTCTTTGCCGAGGCGCATTTTTCCGGCGATGCATTTCGGCTGTTCACTCGCCGCGCGCCGGAAACCCGTCGGCAGAATTACATCGAAACACTGCTTTCCCACGAAGGCTATATCAAGGAGGTCAAGCTGTTCGGCTTCGCACCACTGCTGCTTAAACGCTATCGCGACACCTTTGAACGGCTGTACGCCGAAGACCGCCGATTGACCGTGCGCCGTGACGGCTGGGGCTTTCTGCTCGGCTTGCTGGGCACCGCTTCGTTTTATCTGGCCTATGCCTGGGTGGTGGTCGATGCCGTGCACGGGCGGATCACGCTGGGTCAGATGACCATGTACCTGGTGCTCTTCAAACAGGGGCAAGCCGCGGTCAGCAGCAGCCTCAGCGCGATCAGCGGTCTGTACGAAGACGGACTGTATTTGGCTGATTTATACATCTACCTCGGCCAGCCGGTCACCCCGCCAACAGGCAGCCTCACCCAGGGCGCTCTGCCCGGTGACGGCATGCGTTTCGAAAATGTGAGTTTCACCTACCCCGGCACCAGTCGTGCGGCGCTGGAAAACATCGACTTGCACCTGGCACCGGGTCGCAGCGTGGCGTTGGTGGGCGAAAACGGTTCGGGCAAAACCACCCTGATCAAGCTGCTGACGCGGCTGTATCAACCCGATCAGGGCCGCATACTGCTCGATGGCAGTGATCTGCAGGAATGGCAAGAAGACGCGCTGCGTTCGCGCATTGGCGTGATCTTCCAGGACTTCATCCGCTATCAGTTTCTGGTCGGCGAGAACCTCGGTGTCGGCGATACCCAGGCGTTTCATGATGAAACCCGCTGGCGCGAAGCCGCGGCGCAGGGCATGGCCGCGCAGTTCATCGAGCAGCTCGACAAAGGCTACGCCACCCAGTTGGGCCGCTGGTTCGCGGGCGGTCAGGAGCTGTCCGGCGGGCAGTGGCAGAAAATCGCCTTGTCACGCGCCTACATGCGCCGCGACGCCGATATCCTGATTCTCGATGAGCCCACTGCGGCACTGGATGCTGGCGCAGAAGCCGCAGTGTTCGAGCATTTTCGTGAATACGCCAGGGGCCGCATGACGCTGCTGATTTCCCATCGTTTTTCCAGCGTGCGCAACGCCGAGCACATCGTGGTGCTGGAGCACGGTCGGGTGCTGGAGCGCGGTGATCATGACAGCCTGATCGCCGCCGCAGGGCGCTACGCCGCGCTGTTTGATCTTCAGGCACAGGGTTATCGTTAGATAAAAAGTGTTGCAGTGCATGACCAGTCGGCGTTTTATGGGAGCCCTGTTTCACACCGCATTCTTCTGAACCGATCGGAGACATCGATGCAATTTCGTAAATTGGGCAAAACCGACCTGTCGGTCAGCGCCATCTGCCTGGGCACCATGACCTGGGGCGAACAGAACACCCAGGCCCAAGCTTTCGAGCAGATCCGCATGGCTAAAGAGGCCAGGGTCAACTTCCTCGACACCGCCGAAATGTACCCGGTGCCGCCGCGCAGCGAGACCTACACCAAGACCGAAAGCATCATCGGCGAGTACTTCAAAAAGTACGGCGACCGCAGTGACTGGGTGCTGGCCAGCAAGGTCGTCGGCCCCGGCCGCATGGAGCACATCCGCGATGGCAATCCGCGCCTGGACCGCAAGAACATCACCACCGCGCTTGAGGCCAGCCTCAAACGCCTGAACACTGATTATCTGGACCTGTATCAGTTGCACTGGCCGGATCGCAAGACCAACTTCTTCGGCGTGCTGGGCTACACCCATGACCCGGATGACAAGGCGGTCGAGATCCAGGAGACCCTGTCGGTACTGGCGGATCTGGTCAAGGAAGGCAAGATTCGCCACTTCGGGCTGTCCAACGAAACACCGTGGGGCACCCAGCGTTTTCTGCACCTGGCCGACACCCTTGATCTGCCGCGTGCCGTGTCGATCCAGAACCCCTACAACCTGCTTAACCGCACCTTCGAGGTCGGCCTGGCAGAGATTGCCATTCGCGAACAGATCGGCTTGCTGGCTTACTCGCCACTGGCGTTCGGTGTGCTGGCAGGTAAATACCTGGATGGCGCACGCCCGGCCGATGGTCGCCTGACCCTGTTCGAGCGCTTTCAGCGTTACAACAACCCGCAGACCGTCAGCGCCACAGCGAAGTACGTAGCACTGGCCCGCGAACACGGTCTGGACCCGTCGCAGATGGCCCTGGCCTACGTCACCAGCCGCCCGTTCGTGACCAGCAACATTATTGGCGCAACCAAGCTGGATCAACTCGAGATCAACCTGAAGAGCATCGACGTCACGCTGTCCGATGAGGTCATCGCAGCAATCGAGGCCATTCACACCTCGCAGCCCAACCCTGCGCCGTAACCTGAACCAGCAATAACCTGCACTGAACTTACGTTCAGCCTCGTCAGTCAGCACTAGGGTGCTTACTCCGAGGCTGAATTCAGATGCATATCTCACTCAAGCAACAAGTCGCAATTGTCACCGGCGCCAGCTCAGGGCTGGGCGCGGGTGCCGCGCGTGCGCTGGCGGACGCCGGTGCAGCGGTGGTGATCAATTACAACTCCAAGGCTGAACCTGCCGAGAAGCTGGCTGAAGAGATTCGCGCAGCGGGCGGTCGCGCGCTTGCTGTCGGGGCTGACGTGTCGAAAGAGCAAGATGTCGAGCGTCTGTTTGCGCAGACCATCGAGCACTTTGGCGCACTGGACATTCTGGTCGCCAACTCGGGCCTGCAGAAAGACGCAGCCATCGTCGACATGAGCCTGGAAGACTGGAACACCGTCATCAACGTCAACCTGACCGGGCAGTTTCTTTGCGCCCGCGCTGCGTTGCGCCAGTTCATCAAGCAAGGCATGCGCCCGGAGGTATCGCGGGCGATGGGCAAGATCATTCACATGAGCTCGGTGCACCAGTTGATCCCGTGGGCCGGGCACGTCAATTACGCCGCCTCCAAGGGCGGTGTCGACCTGCTGATGCGCAGTATTGCCCAGGAAGTCGGCGAGCTGAAAATCCGCGTCAACAGCGTTGCGCCGGGTGCCATCCGCACGCCGATCAATGCCGACGCGCGCAAGGGCGACGCCGAAAAGGAAATGCTCAAGCTGATCCCTTACGGGCGCATCGGCGAGCCGGAAGACGTCGCCAATGCCGTGCTGTGGCTGGCTTCCGATGCCTCGGATTACGTGCACGGCACCACCCTGTACATCGATGGCGGGATGACCCTTTATCCGGAGTTCCGTGGCAATGGCTGATCGTCCCCAGGAAGCACAAAACCGGATCGAAGACCACGGCATCATCGGCGACATGCGCAGCGCTGCGTTGATTGCCGACACCGGCAGTATCGACTTCTGCTGCTGGCCAGACTTCGACAGCCCGTCGATTTTCACCGCGTTGCTGGACACACCCGACGCCGGGATCTTTCAACTGGCGCCTGACCTACCGGACGCCAGAAGGCTGCAGATCTATCTGCCGGACACCAATGTGCTGCAAACGCGCTGGATTTCCGAGCAGGCAGTGGTGGAAGTCACTGACCTGATGCCGATCGGTGAGGATCAAGACGACCTGCCGCGCATCGTGCGCCGGGTTCAGGTGCGTTTTGGCGAGGCCACGATACGCATGCGTTGCCGCGTGCGCATGGACTACAGCCGTGCCGACACCACCGCGCGCGTCGATGGTCAGGACATCTGTTTCGAGGCCCAAGGGCAGCCGGGCATGCGCTTGTCAGCGGCTACGCCGTTGCACCTGGAACAGCACGACGCCGTCGCCGAGTTTCACATGCACAAAGGCCAGACTATCGAGTTCATTCTGGGTGGCATCGACGACCCGAATGTTGCCGCAGGCAAGTGCTCGCGTTATTTCGACGATACCCTGAAGTTCTGGCAGCGCTGGGCCGGGCAGTCGCAATACAAGGGCCGTTGGCGCGAAATGGTCACCCGTTCGGCACTGGCGCTCAAGTTGCTGACCTCGCGCAAGCATGGCGGCATTGTGGCAGCGGCGACGTTCGGTCTGCCGGAAACCGAAGGCGGCGAGCGCAACTGGGATTACCGCTACACCTGGATTCGTGATGCCTCATTCACCGTGTACGCTTTCATGCGCCTGGGTTATACCGAGGAGGCCAATGCCTTCATGGGCTGGGTGCGTGAGCGACTGGACGACTGCTGCGAGCAGACCGAGAAGCTCGGCATTCTATATGCCCTTGACGGCCACGCAGAACTGCCCGAGGAACACCTCGATCACCTGACCGGTTACGGCGGCGCGCAGCCGGTGCGGATCGGCAACGAGGCGTACAAGCAGGTTCAGTTGGATATCTACGGCGAATTGATGGACGCCGTGTACCTGGCCAACAAGTACGGCGACGCGATCTCCCATGACGGCTGGCAGCACGTTGTACGCCAGGTCGATTATGTGTGCGAACACTGGAATGACCGCGACGTGGGTATCTGGGAAATGCGCGGTGGCGATCAGCACTTTCTGCACTCGCGGCTGATGTGCTGGGTCGCGTTGGACCGGGCACTGCGTCTGGCCTTCAAACGTTCACTGTCAGGGCCGTTCGAGCGCTGGAACAAGGTCCGTGAGGATATCCAGAACGATATCTGGGACAACTTCTGGAACGAAGAACTCGGTCATTTCGTGCAGTACAAAGGCAGCCGCAACCTGGACGCCTCTATGCTGCTGATGCCGCTGGTGCGCTTCGTCGGCGCCAATGACCCGAAATGGCTGGCGACGCTGGACGCCATCGAGGCCGCGCTGGTGCGTGACGGAATGGTGTTCCGCTACCGCAACGATGACGACCATGATGATGGCCTGGCAGGCGAGGAGGGTGCGTTCGTGGCCTGTTCGTTCTGGTATGTCGAATGCCTGGCCCGCGCTGGTCGGGTAGAGCAGGCGCACCTGGAGTTCGAGCAGTTGCTGCGTTACGCCAACCCGCTGGGTTTGTATGCCGAAGAGTTCGACGGCCACGCCCGACATCTGGGCAACACCCCGCAGGCCCTGAGTCATCTGGCGCTGATCAGTGCGGCGAGTTTCCTGGACCGTAAACTGAGCGGCGAACAGGCGCTTTGGCAACCCTGAAGGGTGTCGGTGTGGGTGAATGAACCGCTGTCTGGCGGCGTTCATTCACCCTGCCGTTTCAAACTGCAGATCTTCCCTCAGGGCACTGACGCAGAAGTCGACGAACGACCTTACCTTGGAAGAGCCGCGGCGGCCCTCCGAATAGACGACATGCACCGGTTCGGGAGCGATTTCGAAATCTTCCAGTACGCAAGCGAGTCTGCCGTTCTGCAGGTGCTCGCGTATCTGGTAGTGCGGCACCTGAGTGAGCCCCCAGTGCTGCAACGCGGCGTTGATCGACGCCTGGAAGGACGTCAGGCTGAGCCTTGAGGCGACATTCACTGAATGGTCCTGACCATCGACTCGGAACGCCCAGTGGGGTGGCCGTTCCGGGGCCGACGTCGAGACTGTGGAATGTAGTTGCAGATCGTCAGGGTGCTGGGGCGTGCCATGCTGCGCCAGGTAAGCACGCGATGCGCAGACCATGCGCCGCACGCTGCCGACAGGGATGGCTGTCAAGGATGAATCACGCAACGCGCCAATCCGCACCGCCACATCGACCCCCTCGTCGAGCATGGACACGACCCGGTCCACCAGAATGGCGCGAATATCCACTGCCGGGTACTCGTTGAGAAAGCGGGTCAATACCGGCGTGACATGCAGCGCGCCGAACATTTGCGGTGCGGTGACCGTCAATGTGCCGGCTGGCAGCGCATGCACACCCGCTGCGGCGTTTTCCGCTTCATCCAGGTCGGTCAGCAGGCGGCGGCAATCCTCCGCGAAGCGTTGCCCGGCCTCGGTGAGGCGCATGTTACGGGTGGTGCGCACCACCAGCAGAATGCCCAGCCTGCTTTCCAGACTGGCCACTGCGCGTGTCACGGTAGCGGTCGACAGCCCAACGTGCCGGGCGACACCGGTGAAGCTGGTCTGCCCGGCCAAGGCGGCAAACAGCGTCATTTCCTGAATGCGATCCATCGTGAGCGTTCTTCGTACCGAAATGTGTTCGGGACTCTAGTGTGCCGTCTCAAAATTAACTTCTCTCATGCCTGCGTGCTCATTGCCGCGCGGGCTCGCTGTATTTTGTTCAAAATATCTTCTCCCTTAGCGTTCCAAACG
>NZ_ATDK01000274.1 GCF_000444135.1 Pseudomonas avellanae BPIC 631 | reverse complement strand
GTCGGGTCGCATCATGAGGTGCTGGCTCCTGAAAAGAATCGGGAGCAAAGGATCAGGCTTCAATTGTCTGCTTGGAATGTGGGGTTCATGAGGCGCTTACCTTTGAAACTGCTGGAAACGTCGAAATAAAACCCGCCTCATGGTGGGCCGTCGGCAGCGTATCGCTCGGATCGTTCGCCACCGTCACCACTGAATTCCTGCCCGTAGGGCTGTTACCTGACATTGCCGCAGACCTCGGAACCCGTGTCAGCCACGCCGGCCTGATGATGGCTGTTCCCGGCATCCTTGCGGCCATTTCCGCGCCTTCCTGTATCGCCCTGTTCAGCCATGTCGACCGCAAGCGCCTGTTACTGGGGTTGCTGTCGATACTGCTGGTGTCCAACCTGATCGTGGCATTGTCGAGTCAGTTCTGGCTGACCCTTGCCGGCAGGGTGTTGCTCGGCTTCGCGCTGGGAGGCTTCTGGACGATCGCCGGTTCGCTCGGGCCGCGTTTGAGGCCCGGCAAGGAGGGCGTGAAGGCAACCGCCTACATTCTCGCGGGCGTCTCGATTGGCACGGTCGCGGGTATTCCCGCTGGCACACTGATCGGCGAGGCCTTTGGCTGGCGAGCTGCGTTTGAAACGGCGGCGGTCGTTACCGTTGCCGTGGGCCTGTTGATCGCAGCATTTCTGCCCGCGTTGCCGGGTGAACGCTCTGCTGGTATCAAGCAGATGCTTTCACTGGCCAGCGAGCAAAAAATCCGCCGCATGTTCGCCGCCGCGCTATTGATCTACGTCGGGCATTTTGCGGCCTACACCTACCTTGCCCCCTTTGTGCAGGACGCCGCGAATATCCAAGGCCAGACGCTGGGATTGTTGCTGTTTGCCTTCGGCCTCGCGGCGGTTGCAGGCAATCTGGCGGGCGGTACGCTGGCTGCCCGAAACGCGCCGTCCTCGGTGTTGATCATGACCCTGCTGATGCTCGGCTCGCTGAGTGCACTGCTGGTATTTGTCAGCAACCCGTGGCTGCTCTGGCCGGTCATTCTGGTCTGGGGATTTGCCTTCGGAATGATTCCGATCACCACGCAAATATGGTGTTTCGACGCCTCGAACGGACGTGTGGAAGGGGTTCAGGCGCTGCTGGTGTGTGTGGTGAATCTGTCGATTGGCGGCGGGGCGTTCATCGGCGGACTGGTGTCCGAAGGTGCAGGTTTTACCGCTGCCATTGTGACTGGCGCGGTGTGTGCCGCGCTGTCCATGTTAACGGTGGGGTTCTCGCTGCGCAGGTCAAGACAGGTCACCTGCACAGAGTGAGACAGGCCGATCATCAGCCCGCCTTGAAGAACGCCACCTTCTGCGCCAGACGGTCTGCCAGCAACGCCAGGTCTTCGCTGGCCGTTGCAACCTGCTGAGAACCACTGGCCGATTTGAGCGTCGAGTCATGGATACTGTTGATATTCATCGCGACCTCTTCGGCCACCGAGCTTTGCTGGATTGAAGCGCTGGCGATCTGCGCGTTCATGTGATTGATCGCGCCGACTTCCTTGCTGATCTTCGACAGCGCGCTCTGCGCATTGCGAGTCTGCGCCACAGCCTTGTTGACCAACTCGCAACTGTCACGCATGTTCTGCGCGGCAGTTTCGGTGCCGCCTTGCAGCGTGCTGATCATCGCCTGAATTTCCTGCGTCGACTGCTGGGTGCGGGTCGCCAGAGAGCGCACTTCATCGGCCACCACGGCAAAACCGCGACCGTGTTCACCCGCGCGCGCGGCTTCGATGGCGGCGTTGAGGGCCAGCAGATTGGTCTGGGACGCGATTGAATTGATCACTTCAATGACCGTCTCGATCTGCTCGCCGTGCCTGGACACCTTTTCCACTGTGCTCGTCGTCTCGACCAGCGTGGTCGCCAGTTGTTCGATGGCAGTAGTCGTGCCTTCCACCAGACTGTTGCCGGTTTCCACCTCGGTGTCGGCCAGGCGTGCTGCATCCGCCGCCTGTGCCGCGTAGCCGGACACTTCGTTGACCGTGGCGGCCATCTGGCTGATGGCCGTCGCGACCTGTTCGGCCTCGCGGGTCTGCACCATTACCTGCGCATTGTTGCTGGAAGATGCCGCCAACAGAACTGTCGATGACTGGCTGACCTCCTGAGCGGCCATTCGTACTTGAGTGATCGTCTCCGAGAGGCGACCCAATGCGGTTTTCAGCACGCCCATCACGCTGTCGGGATACTCGGTGGAAATGTTCTGCTGCAGATCGCCATCGGCGAGTCGCTGAATGGCCTGCGCGACGTCGACAGGCTCGGCACCCAGGGTTCTTTTGACAAAACGGATGATAACCATCGACAGCACGATGCTCAGCAGCACGGCGAACGCAGTGGCCAGCAGCATCAAGCCGCGGAACTGGCTGGCGGTTGCCTGTACGTTGTCAAGTTGCGACCTGATCGAGGCCTCTTCGTTGTCGATAAGCGCATTGATCCGTTTCAGCCACTCACTGTAATCACCGGAAACCTGACGCAGCAGCAACGCCTGAGCACCGGCAATGTCACCTGCGCGACGCAAGGCAATGATCCGTTGGGTGGACGCGAGGGTTTGCTGTTCGATTTCCTTGATACTGCGCAGCAATTGATGCTCTTCGCTGCTAACGCTTGGCTTGGTGAACAGTTGATCCATTGGCACGGACGAGTCGACATAATCTTTTTCAAGCCGGGTCATTTCTGCCAGATGCAGCGCAAGGTCCTGATCGTTGTTGACCAGCACCGCATCGCGCAGAGCAATCGCCCGGTTGTGCACGCTGCCGCGAAAGTTGATCGCGTAACGCTGAACCTTCGCAGCGTTTTCTCCCACATCCCCAAGCGTCGAGTCAATGAAACCCACGCGCTGGATGCCGACGGCTGTGATCAATATGAGCAGCGACACTACGGCTGCAAATCCCAGACCGATACGGGTTGCCAGAGAAACCGGATTTTTCATCAGAGGTGCTCGTAAAGGAGGTGGCAGGAGATTGCCAGCGTCATGACGTCAGGCTACTGGCGGATCGCCGCACAGTATGCTTTAGCCGTGAGTCTGCCAAATAGATATTTACGAGCCACCGGATAGGCAGACGTTATTGCAGCCTTGCAGGGTGGTGACGATGAAGCGTAATCGTTGTGCTGCCGGTAGCCGGCTTCCATCGTTGAGCGTAATTCAATAATGCACGTGATCTGGCTAATCAATGGCCCGACCAACTCCTGTACCATCGAACCCATTCAGCGATTGCCACTTCAACCCACTCGATGGTGTCTTATTGTGTTCCACATTTACCTGACAATTGCCTACCTCTACGTGCTTTGGCGCTTTGTCATCCCGCTGCCGGTTTCTCGCGGCTGGCGTGCATTACTGGCCGTGCTGCTGCTTGTGGTCTCCAAGTACCACCTCATACTCATCGCTGTGTACGGCACGATGTTTTCTCCCGAGATGCCCCATGTCGCCGTGCTGGTGGCAGGGTGGCTGTTCTGCGCATTTGTATTGATTCTGGTCTTCACGCTGCTGACCGATCTGGCTTGTGGCGCCCTTGCACTTTGGCGCAGGGTTGCAATCAAGCGCGTATTTGGCTGGCGGCTGCGTTCAGCTATCGCAATGGCAGCATTGCTGCTGTCGGCAGTGGGCGTCTACTAGGCGGCTCAGCTTCCCGAGGTGCGGCGCATCGACGTCACGATCGAGCACCTGCCACGGTCGCTGGACGGGTTGCGGGTGGTGCAACTGACTGATCTGCACATCAGTCGCCTGTTTCAGAAAGAGTGGGTCGAGGGCGTCGTGTCGCGCACTAATGCGCTCAACGCCGATGCAGTTCTCATCTCGGGAGACCTTATCGACGGCACCGTCGAAGCCCGAAAAGACGACGTGGCTCCACTGGGCAAACTGGCCGCTCCGTTGGGCGTAATCGCCATGCCGGGCAACCACGAATACTATTTCGACGTAGACCGGTGGATCCCCGAGTTCCAGCGTTTGGGCATGCGCGTGCTGGTCAATGAGCACGTCATCCTTCAAAAAGGTGCCGATCAGCTAGTGGTCGCGGGCCTCACGGACGAAGCCGCTCCAGCGTTTGGCCACGAAGGCCCGAACCTGCTCCGGGCGCTCGCCGGTGCGCCGCTGAATGCGCCCGTCATCCTCCTCAAACACCGCCCGTCCGGTGCGCCGGACTCCGCTGCTGCAGGCGTGGGGTTGCAGCTGTCCGGGCACACCCACGGCGGAATGATCAAAGGCCTGGACCTGGTGGTTCGCTCCGCCAATCAGGGTTTTGTGTCGGGTAGCTACGATATAGGCAACATGAGGCTCTATGTCAGCAACGGCACCGGGCTCTGGAACGGCTTTCCGATACGCTTGGGCGTGCCCGCCGAAATCACTGAAATTACCTTGCGGGCCGGGCCGGCGTTGTAACGAGTCTGCCGCCCGTGACGGTAAGAAGTTTCGAGTAACGCCGGGTTGCTGATCACTCGCGCAAATCTTTCCACATGTGCACTTTGGAAACGAACCCGCTGCCTACCGCGACTGCAAACGGTTCCAGGCCAAACGTCACAAACCCCATGCGTTCATACAATGCCTGTGCCCCGGCATTGCCCTCGGTGACAGTGAGCTGGACGATCAGAAGTCCGTTCAGGGATTTTGCATGTGCCAGCACGCGGCTCATCAATTGACCGCCAATGCCTCTGTTGCGGTGCGCCAAGGGCACGTACATGCCGAATACAGTGGATTTGTGACGAGCCTTTTTGCGGGGTTCGACCGACAGCCCGGCCACCCCCAGCAACTGGTCATCTTCAATCGCCGCAAACACCACTTCGCTGGCCGTCAGGCTGCTGTCGAGCCTTTTTTCCCACCACGCGATGGGCAACGCTTCACGCTCTTTCACATCCGAAGTGAAGGCGTCCGGGTGAAGTGTGTAGGCTTCCAGCATCAGTGCGCGGTAAGCAATGGCGTCGGTTGGCGTCAGTCGTCGGTAGCTGATGGTCATCAAGTAGGATTCGTCTGGCTCAGGCTTGGGGTATTGAACCCTGATTTGCAAAAAGTCGTAAGCGGATGCTGGTTTTTAAGCGGACGTTGCGTCTTTTCAATTGACGGGTACTGCTCCTTGAACTACCAGAAAAGCCAAAGGGTTTTTTACTCGGCGTGCGTCCAATGATCAATAATGCGCGCCATTATTCGAGTATCAGATTCATCACCCTCTCAGTACATCAGGGACGATAAATGGCATTTCGTGTATTGGTCATCGGCGGCTACGGTAACTTCGGCAGCCTGATCTGCAACCATCTGGCGACGATGCCGGGCATCGAACTGGTGATTTCAGGCCGCGACAGCCGCAAGCTCGCAGAGCTGCAGGCCTTGGGCGGCAAGCCTTGCCAGAGCTGGTGCGTGGACATCATGCAGGACGGCAAAAGCGACGAGCTTCGCGCGTTGCGCATTGATCTGGTGATTCACACGGCCGGGCCTTTTCAGGGGCAGTCCTATGCAGTGGCGCGTCATTGTATCGACGCGGGGGTCAATTATTGCGACCTGTCGGATTGCCGCACCTTCGTCTCCGGCATTGCCGCCCTGGACGCCGCCGCCCGTGATGCCGGTGTCAGCCTGCTGAGCGGATGCAGTTCGGTGCCGACGCTTTCGGCGGCCATCATCGACGAGCACCGTCAGCGTTTTTTGCGCATCGATTCGATAGAACACGGCATCTCGTCTGCGGCGAAAATGCCGGGGGTGTCCACCGTGCTCGGCGTGCTGGCCTACGCAGGGCGACCCATTCGCCAGCTCAAGGACGGCCAGGTACACGAAGTGCCGGGCTGGATGGACCTGACCTTGCGTCGAATGCCCGGCATGGGCGTTCGCCTGCTGGCCAACGTCGATGCACCGGATATCGACGTCTTCGCCGAGCGCTACGCGGCGCATAACCTCAGTTTCAAGGCCGGTTCCGGGCTCAAGGCGGGTGTTGTGGCTACCTGGTTGCTGGCATTGGCCGTGCGTTGCGGGCTGGTGCGCAATCCTGCGCCGTGGGCCGTTCGTCTGCATCGCTGGGGCACGCGCTTCGAGCATCTGGGTGACCGCAAAAGCGCGATGTACATTGATGTCGATGGCGTGGATCCTGATGGCCGACCGTTGCTGATGCGCGCACAACTGACCGCGCTGAACGACAAGGGCCCGGAAATTCCCAGCTGCGCCGCGGTTGCTCTGGGTGCAAAAATGGCGACGGGCTATCGCCCCCTTCCGGGCGCGCGAGCCTGCGTTGGCGAGATCACCGTGAACGAGTACCTGGCGGCGATCAATGAGCCTTCGAACATTCGTCTGGACGTGCATTTCCAAAGCCGGGAGGCTCGAAGGTGCTCTACCTGTAGCTGAGTGCCGGCAGCCAAGCCTGCGTTTGTGAGGTCGCCGGTCATCGGAAATAAAGCCTGTGAGCAAAGCTAAATAAATATTAATGAAGGCTCAAGGCCCTGAAAAATAGGGGCTTTAAGGTTTTGGCTATTGCCTTGCAAGCTAATTGTTATGACGCTAACTATCAAGTTAACTGATTCAGCGCCGATTTACGGGTATTCCGGAAAATCAAAGGCACACACGTAATGAGCGCAAAATGGTTGGATAACTTGAACGTCAGCAAGAAGCTCGGGCTGGGCTTCGCCGCTATTTTGCTGGGCGTGCTGACCGTCACCGCAATCGGTTACTCCAGCACCAACCTGCTGATCGAGCGTCTGGGCAAGAGTGGCAAGGTCGCCGAGATCAAGGCCGACGTCCTGAACGCCCGCATTGCCGCTCAGGCATACGCCACGGGGCCGAGCGCTGCCGGCGTGCAAACCTACAGCGGCGCGCTGGACACCCTGGGCCGCAGCGTCGATCAGGGCATGGAGGTGTTCGTCGTATCGAGCAACCTGGCCAAACTGCGCGACATCAAGGAGCGGGTAGGCGGTCTCAAGCAGACGTTCGATCAACTGGTCGGTATCAATCAGAAGATCGATGACGCGCTCAAGCCGATCATCAAGGTGTCCGACGAGGTCAGTGCGACCTTCGAGAACCTGCTGCAAAAGACCATCGACGATACGTTGCGTGCACCGGACGAAACCGGCATCAAGCAGGTGAAGATCGCTGGCGAGCTGCGTAACGGCATGACCAACTTTCGTCTGGTGTTCCGCCGCTACCTGAGCGTGCCGTCCGCCGATAACCGTCAGGCGACCTACACCTCGGCCGATGCCCTGATTGCTCAGGTGGCAGCGGCTCGTAGCCAGTTGCCCGTCGAAGCCAACACCGCCGTAGACACCGCGCTCAATGCGTTGAAACAGTACAAATTGCTGATGTCGTCGATCTCGGAAATGCTCCAGCAGGCCGACCAGGTTCGCGGCAACCTGCAACAGCAATCGATCTCAACAGCGGCCGTCGCCGATGATCTGGCGGCGCAGCAGATTGTCAGTGCCAAAAAGGAACAGAACACAGCCGTTGTGCAGTTGTTGAGTGTTGCGCTGGTGGTGCTGCTGATCGGTATCTTTGCGGCATTCCTGATCACTCGCCAGATCACCATTCCGTTGAACGATACAGTCATCGCCGCGCGCCGGATCGCCGACGGTGACCTGACTCAGGATTCCAGCACGACCCGCCAGGACGAACTGGGCCTGTTGCAGAACACCATGCAGCACATGACCGTTTCCCTGCGCGGCCTGATCGGCGGCATCGGCAACGGTGTCACGCAGATCACCACAGCCGCCGAGCAGTTGTCGGCTGTCAGCGAACAGACCAGCGCCGGCGTCACCCTGCAGAAAAACGAAGTGGACCAGGTCGCCACGGCCATGAACGAAATGGCCTCTACCGTCCAGGAAGTGGCGCGCAATACCGAAGACGCTTCGCGGGCTGCCAAACAGGCCAGCGAACGTGCGGCGCACGGCAGCAGTGTGGTGCAGCACGCCACGCGCGAAATCGGCCAGTTGGCCGGTGAAGTGAAGCAACTGGGCGAAGCCATGCAGCGCCTGACCGAAGACAGCAGCAAGATCGGCAGCGTGATCGACGTGATCAAGGCCGTCGCCGAGCAGACCAACCTGCTGGCGCTCAACGCCGCCATCGAGGCCGCACGCGCCGGTGAGCAAGGTCGCGGTTTTGCCGTAGTGGCCGACGAAGTCCGCTCGCTGGCCCAGCGCACGCAGAACTCGACCACTGAAATCGAAGCACTGATCCTGACCTTGCAACAAGGCACAGGTGCCGCTTCGGGCCTGATGGACGCCAGCCTGCAACGCACCGAAGGCACCGTGGTACTGGCCCGCCAGGCCGAACAGGCGCTGGTGGATATCAATCAGTCCATCGGCACGATTGAACAGATGAGCCAGCAGATTTCCGCCGCGGCCGAGCAACAGAGCGCCGTGACCGACGAAATCAACCGCAGCGTGCTCAGCGTGCGCGACATTGCTGACCAGTCTGCATCGGCCACCGAGCAGAGCGCCGCATCGACGGTAGAGTTGGCCCGTCTGGGCAGCGACCTGCAAAGCATGGTTGCGCGTTTCAAGATTTAAAGGTCTGGCAAGGAGCCTCGTGAAACGTTCACGAGGCAACCTGCCGAGCTTCTGCCCTGATCACCATCCACACGCCCACCCCCGATACCACCATCCCCAACGCTATCTGCCATGACAGTGGTTCGTTGAACATCGCCCAGGCCCAGAGCATTGTCACCGGCGGGCTCAGGTACAAAACGCTGGCAACCCGGGTGGCCGTCGCGCGGCGCAGGCATACCCAGTAAAGCCCGTAGCCGCCCAGTGTCGCCAACCCCACCGTCCATGCCACGCTCAACGCAAACCCGCTGCTGGCGATGGGTGCCAGGCTGCCTTGTGCGCCTTGGATAATGGCCAACGCGAAGCTTGAGATAAAACATTGCAGCCACAGGTTGGGCAGCAGTTTCATGGGTTGTGAGGTGGTGGAGTGCTTTTGCCACAGTGTCGCGATGGCCAGTGAAAACATGCCCAGCAGCGGCAGGCCGTACGCCCACAGCGGCGCGTCACCCCACTCCAGCGCGCTCTGCGTGACCAGCACCACGCCGATCAGCCCGACCACCAGCCCTGCCCAGATTTGCCAGACTAGCCTTTGCCCGAGCACTACGGCGGCGAGTAGCGCCATGCCCATCGGCAGCAGGTCTGCAAACAGTGCAGCCAGCCCCGCCGGCACGCCGAGCGCAATGCCTTGCGTGACTCCGGCCACGTAACCGGTCATTGCCAGCAGGCCAATACCGGCATTTTTCAGCAGCAGGGCAGGCGGTATGGTTATCAGTTGCCTGGCAACGAAGGGCAGCAGGAGCAGCGTGATCACCACGCAACGCCAGAACACCACCAGCAGCGGCGGTGCGTAATCCAGCGAAAAACGTGCGCCGATGAAGCCTGAACTCCAGGTCAGCACAAGCGCTGCTTCAAGCAAGAGAAGGGGAATGGCCTGATGCCAGACAGGCCGCGATGCGCTCGGATAAATCGATAGTTGCTGGTTCATCGACACAGGCTACGAAACCGGCGTAATCTAATAAATCAAAATTAAGTGCATAAGTTGTTCGGGATTAATGAATCATGACGGCAATTCTCGACATCGAACTGGTACGTACTTTTCATGCGGTAGCGCGATTGGGCAAGTTTTCGGCGGCCGCCGAGCAACTTCACAAAAGCCCGGCGGCCGTGAGCGTGCACATTCAGCGACTTGAAACGGTGGCAGGCGGGCGCTTGCTTAACCGGGACAACCAGGCGGTGTCACTGACTGCACTGGGCAAGCGCCTTTTGGTGTCGACGACTGAATTGCTGTGCACCCACGACCGGGTGCTGGCCGATCTGCATGGCACGCATCTGGCGGGGCGCATCACGCTGGGCGTCCCGGACGAATACGCTGTGCACGTCATCCGCGACATCCTGCCGGTGTTCGCGGCGGCTTGGCCCAACGTGGTGCTGGAGCTGAAAACCGCACCCAGCTTCACCCTGCGCGAACAGGTACTGCGCGGCAAGCTGCAAACAGCGGTCATCGCGCAGCCAAAAGGGCAGTTGAATGCAGAAACGCAGTTTTTGGTGTCCACCAAACCGGTCTGGGTCGGGCCGGCCAACACTACGCTGGCCTCCACAGATCCGTTGCCGCTGGCCGTTCATGCCGCGCAGTGCCCTTATCGCGAAGCCATGATGGCGTCACTCAAGCACCACGGCCGCAAAACCCGCGTGGTCCTGGAAAGCCCGTCCAATCAGGCGATCAAAGCCTGCGTAGAAGCGGGCCTGGCGATCAGCCTCATTGATCGAAGCGGGGTTACAGAGGCCATGCAGATCCTCAATGAACTGCCCGAGATAGCCGAGCACGAAATCGTCTTCCTGCGCTCACCCGCGTCACAGACCGACGAGGCGGTCTGTGTGTTGGCGCAGGCGATGCAGAAGTATTTTCGGGTTTAATCAGCGAAGTCGGTTGTGCCAACGGTATTGGAGATTTACCACACCAACGGCGGCTGCCTTCTCATGTGGAAAATCCGCAGAACCTGTAAGCGGCCGTTACGGATGCGGTATGGAATCAGGTAAGGCCAGTCTGGCAAAGGCCATTCTCTGGAGCCAGCAATTCGTCCCTCTCGGCCTAGGGCCGGAAAGCTTGCGAGCTGCTTTACGCTTATTTGTATTGCTTCTACGAAAACAACCGCAGCAGCCGGATTTTCTAGCGAGATGTAGGCGGCTTTATCATCCAGGTTTTTTAATGCTGTTTTTAGCCATTCAACCTGCAGTGTTCGCCCATTTATTCATCACTGCCTTTACATCTTCTTCACTTGCAAACTCGCCCGCGTCTGCTTCTTCAATTGCACGCTGAATTTCGGCAATCTGCCAGGCTTCGCGAGTCAAGTATTCACGTAATGCGTTCAGGGCCAAAAACGACTTGCTGCGGCCGGTCGCTTTGCCGAGGTGTGCAAGGGTATCTGCCATCTCGTCCGGCAGGCGTAGAGACATAACGGACATATGAACCTCATGTGTAGTGGTTTGTAGTGTTTCAAGCTGCAGTGTAGTGCAGCTTGTGAGGTCTATGGCACTCGCTTTATTTCAGGTTCATTCGCTTTCTGAGCTTTCGCAAAATGGCCCGCGAGTTTGCGGGCCATCGGGAGCTTTTCATTCAGTTCATTGGTCGCCTCAACCATCCTTGAACAAAAAGCTGTACGCGTTCAGCGCCGGTACGCCGCCCAGGTGCGCGTAGAGCACTTTCGAGCCTTCGGGGAATTCGCCGTTGCGGACCATGTCGATCATGCCGTGCATGGATTTGCCCTCGTAGATCGGATCGGTCAGCACGCCTTCGAGTCGGGCGCAGAGGCGGATGGCTTCGAGGGTGCCGTCGTTGGGCAGGCCGTATTCGGGGTAGGCGTAGCGGGTGTCGAGCACCACGTCTTCGGCGGTGATTTCGCGGCCCAGGTCGACCAGTTTTGCGGTGTTCTGTGCGATGCGTAGCACCTGCTCGCGGGTTTTATCCGGCTTGGCCGAGGCGTCGATGCCGATTACCCGTTGCGCACGGCCATCGGCAGCGAAGCCGACCAGCATGCCAGCGTGGGTGCTGCCGGTGACCGAGCAGACCACTATGTAATCGAACTTGAAGCCCAGCTCTTCTTCCTGCTGACGCACTTCATCGGCAAAACGCACGAACCCCAGGCCACCGTAGGGATGTTCCGAACATCCCGCAGGAATCGGGAATGGTTTGCCGCCGCTTTCGACTACATCGGCCATGGCCTTTTCCCAGCTCGGGCGGATGCCAATATCGAAGCCGGCCGAATCCAGGCGCACATCGGCACCCATGATGCGCGACATTTCGATGTTGCCGACCCGGTCATACAGCGCATCGGAGTAGTTGACCCAGTTTTCCTGAACCAGCACGCACTTCATGCCCAAATGCGCCGCGACGGCCGCTACCTGACGGGTCTGGTTGGACTGGATGCCGCCGATCGACACCAACGTGTCGTAGCCGCCCTCGATGGCCTCTGGCACCAGGTATTCCAGCTTGCGGGTCTTGTTGCCGCCGAAGGCCAAGCCGCTGTTGCAGTCTTCGCGCTTGGCGTACAGATCGACCTTGCCACCCAGGTGCTCGCTCAAGCGTTTCAGCGGGGTGATGGGCGAGGGGCCGAAGGTCAGAGGGTAGCGTTTGAACTTGCTGAGGTTCATATCGGGTCTCCGTTGATAGGCTGATCCAGGCATTGAACGGTGTGCCTGATGTGGCTCCTATCATAGGAAATAGCTCGATAATCGTGGTTGCAAAGAATTGTCTATTTGCAAAATCAGCGTTAGTGTCAGGGCATTACAGCAAACTTTTATTGTGTGAAATTACTCATGAAAGCAATAAATGAACGCGCTAAAAAGCCAGCCGCTGATGCGGCGCCGCTACTGGACAGGATCGACCGCGCTATCCTGAAGACGCTGCAGCGTGACGCCTCGATTTCCAATGTGGCCCTCGCCGAGAAAGTCAAACTGAGCCCGCCTGCCTGCCTGAGGCGTGTCGAGCGGCTGAGAGAGGCGGGCGTCATCAAAGGAGTTGTTGCGCTGCTCAATGGCGATGTACTGGACGCAGGCATGGTGGTGTTGATCGGCGTGGTTCTGGACCGCTCGACACCCGACTCGTTTGCGCAGTTTGAAGCGGCTGCGCAGAAGGTCTCCGGGTGCATGGAGTTTCATGTGGTCACCGGCGAGTTTGATTACTTCATGCTGCTGCGCACCAAAGACAGCCAGAGTTTCAACCGCCTGCACGCCGAGCAACTGTTGTATTTACCCGGTGTCAGACAGATCCGCTCGTTCATGGGTTTGCGTCAGGTATTGTCGACGACTCATTTGCCGATCTGACCGTTGCTCAACGTGCCTGACGTGTACTGTGCGGCGTCAAACGTTCGCTGTGGATAGAGGTCAGAGTTGTCTGGTGCAACACGAATGACTGTTGGCGTGAGCGTTCAATGAACGCCGTTTCTTTTTTACTTGCTCAAGGATTTTTATTTTGGCTGCTGGAAGCTTGCTTACCCTGCTCGACGATATCGCGACCCTGCTGGACGACGTGGCACTGGCCACCAAGAAAACAGCGGGCGTGCTGGGTGATGACCTGGCGCTCAACGCCCAGCAGGTCACCGGTGTGTCGGCTGATCGTGAATTGCCGGTGGTCTGGGCGGTGGCCAAGGGTTCGCTGCTCAACAAGGCGATTCTGGTGCCTGCGGCGCTGCTGATCAGTGCGTTCGCGCCTTGGGCGATTCTGCCTCTGCTGATGATTGGCGGCGCGTTTTTGTGTTTTGAAGGCTTTGAGAAAATCGCGCACAAGTGGCTGCATCCCGAAGCCGATGAGGAACACGACCAGCGCAAGCAGGCGACCACCGATGCTTCAGTGGACATGGTTGCGTTCGAAAAGGCGCGCATCAAGGGTGCGATTCGCACCGACTTCATTCTTTCGGCGGAAATCATCGTGCTGGCATTAGGCGTGGTCTCTGCCCGTCCGTTCATGGATCAGGTCGGCGTGCTGGTCATTGTTGCCGTGCTGATTACCGTGGGCGTTTATGGTCTTGTGGCCGGTATCGTCAAACTTGACGACCTGGGCCTGCACCTGAAAAAGACCGCAAGCTCGGCAGCACAAAAGATCGGCAGCGCTCTGCTGTGGCTGGCGCCGGTACTGATGAAGGTATTGTCGATCGTCGGCACTGCGGCGATGTTCATGGTCGGCGGCGGGATTCTGGTCCACGGCCTGCCGTTTGCCCATCATTGGGTCGAAGGCGTGACCGAGGCTGCATCTGCTGCTGTGGGTGGCCTGTCGATGATCGTTCCGACCCTGATCGATGCCATCGCCGGGATCATTGCCGGCGCAGTGCTGGTGCTCATCGTGACGCTGGTGGGCAAGGTCTGGAAAGCGGCAAGGGAATGATTGCGGCTGCTTTTTGATCGCGATGGTACTGACGACGCCGATTGCGACGTAAGTGTCAGGGCGAAGGAACCCGACGAAGTCGGGCCGGAAACGGAGCCAGGATTTTGCATACTTTGATCCTTCAAGTATGTCGCCGAGGGGCG
>NZ_ATDK01000273.1 GCF_000444135.1 Pseudomonas avellanae BPIC 631 | reverse complement strand
ATGATGACGGAAATGATGTCCAAGCATCATGAGAGTCCATCCCTAACTCAATAGCCGGGTGTTGCACTCAGCCTCTGAAACCGCCCACATGGAGCGCAGTGATTCCAGGAACAAAGGAGATTTCGCCGGAGACAAGATTCACCTCAGCGTTGCTCCTCAGCATGTGGCCAGTGCGTTCAACGCGATAGGCAAAATATTGCAAGCCGACGACAGCCCCGTCGACAAATGGAAAGTCACCGACATGAGCTGCGCGAGTTCCGACTTGCAGCCTGAAAAAAAGCGCGTCACGCAGGGGGCTCAATTCACGCTGTACGCCAAACCTGATCGCGCGGACAACACTTACAGCCCCGAATACATGGGGAAAATGAGAGGCATGATTAGCATTATCGAGCGTGAGTTGCACGCCGCCGGCGTTGCGCAGAGCAACCATCGCCCTGCATCGGATGCAGCGCCCGGTCACTGGGCGTATGCGTCTTATCGCAATGAACACAGAAGCGAAAGAGCGGGATCCTCCAGCCAGGCCAATGAACTGGAAAGGGAACCGTTTTTCAAGTTGGTTTCATTTCCCGATTCGGTCGCTTCGCCTGTGAAGTCAGGCGCATCAAGCCGTTCGCTGATGCCACCGCCCTGGACTCGCTGAGCAAGTCTGGCTGTGACCATCACCCATAGCGAGTTGCGTTAAAGCCCATGACGGGTTTCTCCCAAGAGTGTGATTACCCCATGCACTGCCTGAGCGTGTTTACAAAGTACGTCTCAAAAAATAGAACGAACGCCGTCGCACAACGACGCGCTTTACAGGAAATATTTCATGCCACATCCAGTCTCTCAATACTCTACCAATCAGGCTTACCTCTACAATCAGCCTTCTAATAACCAGGCGTCGACGTCTCGCGCGCAGCAAAGCTCACAAGGCGTTCACCGTGTTGCCAGACCTGGAAATACAACGGCCAACATCGCGGGGCACTCTGTTCCGTTAACCGCCGTTAACCAGACAGGGTTTGCGTCTGCTTTTGCAACCCCCCAGACAGTGCACACCACGCACTTGGGTCAACAAGGCATAGCGCCTGCCTCTGCTCAACAGATTTTAAATCAGCGCCACCGACTGGCGCACGCAGCTGAGCTTGAAAAACAGCATATTCTCAACAATCAGCTGAATAATTTCCCGACAGAAAAAAGCAGGATTGCATATAACAGTCTGCAGCACTTTAGCCGCTGTTCACCCGCGCAGGGCAGGCAAGTCGTTGATGCATTGCATACCTATCAACAGGATTATGGCGATAACTACCTGATGAATATCAGCGCGATGGGTTATCGCTCTCTGAGCCACTACTTGCAATCCCTCCACCCTAAATACAACAACGAAGCGGAGGTGAATAATTTCGTCCGGGACTTCGCTCGACATTATGAGGCGGGTGAACTGAACGCCGAGGAGTTTAATATCCACAAGACCCATATCGAAACACAATTGGCGCCACAAACGGCCCTTTTGCGACAGTTCATCCACGCAGCTCCGCGCATTTCAGGCGTCTCTCTGTTAAAAGGTGCGACAGGGCATGACGAACTTTTCACGACTCAGCTCAATGGCGAGTCTGCGCTGCAAGCTCTGCTCTCTGGCCAGGCGCTGCGGTTCAACGGTTTTCTCAGTACGACATCCTCCGCGGATGCGGCCGTAGAATTCTCCAGTGTGTCGGATGAGCGAGGTTTGGGCAGAGCCAGGTATACGGTGGACCTTGCAAGCGGTGACCCTTCATCTGAGGTATTGCGTCGTCAAACGCTGCGTGATCTGCAGAGCAATCGCGTTGATGCCTCGTCGATCTTTTTCCGCTTCAAGGCTGATCACGTTGCGGGTATCCACGTTGATGCCATTCAGGATGCTCATAATCCGGACATGAGCATCAGCGAAGCGGGTGAGCAGGAAATCCTGCTCAACCCGGGGCATTACTTTCAGCCGGAAAAAATCGTGATGCTCGAGCAAGGTTTTGCAGTCACCGGGCGGCTTGCTTATGGCGAACGCTGAGGTAAGTTGATCTGATCGGGGAGCCCTCAAACGTTATCGGTGCAAGATCGCCTGATGAATCTCCTGCAACGGCATGATTCGTTGCGCAGCATTCAGTTTGATGGCTTCCTTGGGCATACCGAACACCACGCAGCTTGCTTCGTCCTGAGCGACGGTCGAGCTGCCTGCGTCGAGCATTTCCTTGAGACCGCGTGCGCCGTCGTCGCCCATGCCAGTCATGATGATGCCAGTGGCGTTCTTGCCGGCAAACTTCGCCACTGAGCGGAACAGCACGTCAACCGATGGGCGGTGCCGATTGACCAGCGGGCCATCGATGACCTGGACGTGATAAAAGGCGCCGCTGCGCGTCACCATCATGTGCTTGCCACCGGGTGCTATGAGCGCCAGGCCGGGCAGGATGCGGTCGTTGTTTCTGGCTTCACGGACTTCTATCTGCGACAAGCCATTGAGGCGCTCGGCGAACGAGGCGGTGAATTTTTCCGGCATGTGCTGAACGATGACGATGCCTGGGCAGACTCTGGGCAGCGCGGTCAACACTGCTTCCAGCGCTTGCGTACCGCCCGTCGAGGTGCCAATGGCGACGATGCGTTCGGTAGTCTGCGCCATCGAGTGCCCGCTGGCTGCAGGCAAAATGGCGTCTGCGGTGAGTTTGCTGGCCGGGGTCAGTACCGGCGGGGCAGTGCGCTTGCCGAGGTTTTTGACGTTGGAGTTCGCCGCTGCGCGAATGGCGGCGACCAGCTCGGCGGCTGATTCGATCAGGAAGTTCTTAAGGCCCGTCGTGGGTTTGGTGATGATCTCCACGGCTCCGGCAGACAGCGCCTGTAACGAGGTTTCCGCGCCTTTCTGGGTCAGCGACGAGCAGATCACCACGGGCGTCGGTCGCTCGCTCATGATTTTTTTCAGGAACGTGATGCCGTCCATGCGCGGCATTTCTACGTCCAGCACAATCACATCCGGCCATTCGTGGGCCAGTTTGCCCATGGCGAATATCGGGTCCGACGCCGCGCCCATGACATGGATATCGGGGGTGTCGTTGAGGATGGCCACGAGCACCTGGCGAACGACGGCCGAATCATCGACCAGCAATACGCTGATTTTTTTGTTTGGCATCTTTTTCGAGTGCTTCCATTGGTTGGTGCCTGACCCATACGTTTCCGTTCCATAGGTCGAAGATGATATTGCGATGACCAGTGCTGCCCAAGTCCTGAGCGGTCAGCTTCAGATGGTGTTTTTTGGTCAGCGCCAGCGCTGCGTCTATGTTTCGGTCTGCAACGTTCTGCACGTGCGGGTCCTGGCGCTGGGTGGGAAACATCTCGCCGCCGCCGAAAAGCTTGACCTGATACTCCTCTGCAAGCGTACCGTTGGCCAATGCATGGCGGATAAGTATTTGCAGCGCTTCGTCGCCGTACTTGCCGTCCAGTTGCTGGCCCTTGCGTGCGCGCCCCGGCAGCATGAAGTGACACATTCCTCCGATACGCCGCTGCGGGTGCCAGAACGTGAATGCCACACACGAACCCAGCAGCGTGCGCAAGCGTGCAGGCTTGCTCTCAAAGACCACGTCTCCGGGAGCCAGCACTATTTCGGCCACGCCGACGGGCTTGATCATGGCTTGCGGTATATCGAAGGGGAGACGAGTTTCAGCGTGTCGTTTATCCCATTGAGGCTTTCCGAATGGCTGATGATGAAATAGCCTCCGGGCTTGAGGCGCGGCAGCAACCGCGCAACGACTTTGCTCTTGGTTTCCTGATCGAAATAGATCATCACATTGCGCAGGAAGATGACGTCGAATTCGCCAAGGTCGGGAAGGGTTTCGTTGAGGTTGACTTGCACAAAGCTGACCCGGTTGCGCAGTGATTTGTCGATCAGGAAAGTGCCTTCCTGGCGACCTGTGCCCTTCAGGCAATATTTGACCAGCAGCGGCTGGGGCAGTGTTTCGGTGCGCTCCATGGGATAGTGCCCGTTACGTGCCTTGGTCAGTACACGCGTACTGATGTCCGAGCCGATGACTTCCCAAGGCGTAGTGCCCAGTTGCTCCGCCAGTGTCATTGCCAGGCTGTAAGGCTCTTCACCAGACGAACTGGCAGCGCTCCAGACCCGGAATACTTTGCCCGGCGCCACCTTGGTCAGCACCTGCTGACGCAAAAAATCGAAGTGCTTTGGCTCGCGAAAAAAATACGTCTCGTTGGTGGTCAGCAGGTCCAGCGCCACTTGCAGCTCGCCGTTGCGCTGGTCGGTCATGATTAGCTTGAAATACTCGCCGTAGCTTTTCAGATCGTAGTGTTTGAGGCGCTTGAACAGACGGCCGGCCACCAGCGCTTTCTTGGCCGGGGTCAGCTTGATGCCCGCAGCACGATACAACCAGGACTGGAACTGGCCGAATTCGCGATCATTGAGCGAGGCTGTGTCAGGCATGTGCAGGCCTCAATGCGCGTCGGCGTCGAGCGCTGGCGTCTGACCTGCCTCGGCAAGGCTGGACATCTCATCGATGGACAGCACGCGCTCGACTTCCAGCACGATCACGAAATGGCCATCGACCTTGGCCATGCCACTGATGAAGTCGGCACGAATCCGCGCGCCGAAATTCGGCGGCGGCTCGATCTGCGAAGCGGGTATCTCCAGCACCGCCGAAACATTGTCCACCAGCAACCCGATGTCCTGCGGCTGGCCGTCTTCGGTGCTGGCCTCAATGATGATGACGCACGAACGCCGGGTGATCTCCGAGTTCTGCCGCCCGAAACGCGCCGACAGATCAACCACGGGCACCACCGCGCCGCGCAGGTTGATCACGCCGCGCACGAAGGCGGGCATCATCGGCACGACAGTCAGGCTGCCGTATTCGATGATTTCCTTGATGCCCAGAATGCCGATGGCAAACATCTCGCCGCCGAGCATGAAAGTCAGGTATTGCGCCTCTTCTTCGACCGCCGTTACGGCCTGCCGAGTCGTGACCAATGAGCCCATGTCGTTCTTCCTGTGAAGCGATATCGAAGCCGATAATCAGAAACGGGTGAATTCCGATTCGTCCGGGGCGCTCGCCATGCTGTGGGCAAATGCCTTGCGCGCCGGCGGTTGCACCGGGCGGGGTGGCTGGCGGCTCGGGCTGCTGCGGTGATCGATACTGCTGCCTGACGTTGTGGGCCTTGGTGACGAATCCAGGGTGAAAAAGCTCATGGACTGTTGCAGTTGCTCGGCCTGGCTGCTCATCTCTTCAGCCGTTGCGGCCAGCTCTTCACTGCTGGATGCGTTTTGCTGGGTGACCTGATTGAGCTGGGTCATGGCGGTGTTGATTTGCGCCACACCGGCCGCCTGCTCTTCGGAAGCGGCGCTGATTTCCTGCACCAGATCAGAGGTCTTGTTGATCGAGGGGACCATTTCGTCCAGCAACTTGCCAGCTTTCTCGGCCATTTCCACACTGCTGGAAGACAGCTCGCCGATCTCCTGCGCCGCGACCTGGCTGCGCTCGGCCAGCTTGCGAACTTCAGCGGCCACTACAGCGAAACCTTTGCCATGCTCACCGGCACGGGCCGCTTCGATGGCTGCGTTGAGCGCGAGCAGGTTGGTCTGGTAGGCGATGTCATCGATGATGCTGATGCGTTGGGCGATCTTCTTCATCGCCACGACGGTCTGCTGCACCGATTCGCCGCCATCGGTGGCTTCCTTGGCGGCCTTGCTGGCCATGCCGTCGGTCACTTTGGCGTTCTCGGTGTTCTGGTTGATGCTGGCGCTCATCTGTTCGACAGACGCGCTGGTCTCTTCGACGCTGGCGGCCTGTTCGCTGGTGGCCTGGCTCATCGACTGCGCGGTGGCGCTGACTTCTTCCGACGCGCTGGCCAGGTTATCGGCGGCGTTACGCACCTCGCCAATGATGTGCGCCAGTTTGCCGACCATGTTGCGCATGGCATTGAGCACCATGCCGGTTTCGTCTTTGGACCCGTGTCCGATGTGTGCGTTGAGATTGCCTTGTGCCAGTTGTTCTGCGGCAGCGGCTGCTTCTTTGAGCGGGCGGGAAATGATCCGGGCGATGAACAGCGCCAGGCCCAGGCCAATCAGCAATGCTGCAATCAGTACCACAATGATCGAGAGGCGTGCACTTTCGTACAGCTTCATGCCTGTTTCTCCAGCGGCAGTGGCTCCCGCGTCGTTAAGCTCGACCATCTTTTGCAACTGCGCAGTCATCTCTTCAAAATGTGCTTTGGACTCTCCCCTCAGCAGCGCTCTCGCCAGTACTTCCTGGCCCTGCCGGGACTGATCAAACAAGTTGTCGCTGACCTTCAGGTAGGCGGCCCACGTCGCTGTGACGACACTGAATAGTTGACGATCTTCATCACTGACAATCAGCTTTTCATACGTTGACATGCGCGTTTCAAGCTGTTTACGCGACTCTGCTGCCTCCAGTTCCATCTGGGTCTTTTCCTGGGTGTTATCAGCGGCAATATGGCGGTTTTCCTTGAGCCGGTAGTTGGCGGCATAAAAACGCATGCCCGACGCCGCGCGTACGGACGGCATCCAGTTTTCCCTGATGTCCTGAGCGGCCTGGTTGACCTGGCCGAGCTGGATAATGGCAAAGACTCCCATAGCCGCGGTCAACGCCAGAACCACCAGAAACGAAGTAATCAGCTTGGTGGAAATCTTCAGATCGTAAAACCATTTCATTGAAGTAACTCCTTGGGAATTGCGAATCCGTCAGCGAGAAGCGGGCGAGAGCGAAAGGGGAGGCTGTGTCAAACGGGTTTCCATCTGAACGATCTGATTGAGCAGTGCCGGAATGTCGAGAATCAATGCCACGGCGCCGCTGCCCAGAATCGTCGAGCCACTGATACCGCGCAGCGCGCCGAACAGCTTGCCCAGCGGTTTGATTACGGTCTGGAACTCGCCAAGCAAGTCATCGACCACCAGCCCGGCCTTGTGCTCGGCGTAGCGCACCACCACGTTCTGGCGGCGGGCAGGCGGGCCTTCATGGTTGAAGTGATCGCGCAGGTACACCAGCGGTAACACTTCACCGCGCAGGTCCAGATAGCCTTTGTCACGGCTGGACTGGCGGTCGTGTTCGTCCAGCTCGATGCATTCCTGAACCATGTCCAGCGGGATGACGTAGGTGAACTGATCGATGCCGACCAGAAAACCATTGATGATCGCTAGCGTCAGCGGCAGGCGGATACGCACGATGGTGCCCTGGCCCGGCTGGCTGTCCAGGTCCACCGTGCCGCGCAGCAGGGTGATGTTGCGCTTGACCACATCCATGCCGACGCCACGCCCTGAAAGATTGGTGACGGCCTCGGCGGTCGAGAAACCGGGTTCGAAGATCAGGTTGTAGATTTCCTGATCGGTCAGGCTTGCGCCAGCGGCCACCAGCCCGCGCTGCTGGGCTTTTTCCAGAATTCGCTCGCGGTTCAGCCCGGCCCCGTCGTCGGCGATTTCAATGACGATGCTGCCCGAGTCGTGAAATGCATTGAGGTTCAAATGACCCTTGGCCGGTTTGCCTGCCGCGCGACGCGCTTCGGCGCTTTCGATGCCGTGGTCCATGGAGTTGCGCAACAGGTGCATGAGCGGGTCGCCGATCTTCTCGACAACGGTCTTGTCCAGTTCGGTTTCTGCGCCATTGATAATCAGGTCGATGTCTTTTCCCAGCTCCTGACTGACGTCGCGCACCACTCGGCGAAAACGGTTGAAGGTGTCGCCGATGGGGATCATGCGCAGGTGCAGCGCGCCATCGAGGATCTGCTCTACCAGCCCCGACACTGTCGAACTGGCTTCCTGCAACGGATCGTTGTTGCTCGAACGGGCCAACAGGCTGGCACCGGCGCTGGCGATGACCAGTTCACCGACCAGATTGATCAGCTCGTCGAGCTTGTCGGCGTTGACGCGCACATAGCTGCCGTCCTTGGCCTTGTGTTCGCTGCCCGAAGCAGGGCGCTCCACTGCTGTCGTCTGGCCTGGCACTCGCGGTACGGCGCGCTGATCGCCGAGCAGTTCGCCACCGGCGACAACAGGGCTTTGCGCGTTCTGCGAAACGAGGTCAGTGCCGGTCGGCTCGCTGCTCTCGGGCGTCTGCTCGACAGGGGTGATCAGTACGACGCAGTCTTCGCGGACAAAATCAAACACTTCGTTGATCGCGTCATGCCCGGCGGCCGAGCGAAAATCGATTTCGAAACCCAGGTGGCAGGACTCCGGGTCCCATGATTCCACCGCCGGGATGGAGTCGGTCACGGTCGTGACATGAATCATTTGCCCCAGGGTGTTGAGATAGCGCAGGAACGACAGCGGGTCCATGCCATTGCGAAACACGTCCACGCCAAAGCGCAACGAGATATGCCACAACACCTCGGCCTGTTCGCCCTCCACCGCGTCGGGTGCGCAGGCAGTGTCTTCGGCCGGGACGCTGCCGGGTGCCTGATAGATCTGCAGCGCCTGGCGCAAGGCCGCTTCGCGTTCCAGTGCCGCAGGCTGAAGTGCTTCGCCACGGCTGGCGACTACCTCTATCAATTCAAGCATGTGGTCGCCTGATTTGAGCAGCACCGCGATCAGCCCGGCATCCACCGCAACACTGCCCTCGCGCAGACGGTCCAGCACGTCTTCGACAATGTGGGTAAAGCTGACAATGGGCGTCAGCCCGAACAGCCCGGCCGAACCCTTGATGGTGTGCGCAGCGCGGAAAATCGCGCCAATCGCGCCCTGGTCGCCCGGTTCGCTTTCGAGTTGCAGGAGGGATTCCTCCATGGCCTGCAACAGCTCACGGGCTTCAACGATGAATGTCTGCTGTGCCTGATCGAGATTAATGCTCACGATGACTTCCTTTGTCGATCACCCGGCGGTACTTCAAATAAACGCGTTACAGCACGACACCCGGATTACACAGTTCGAAGGTCTCGGTGACTGCTTTGCTCTGGCCTGTCAAATGCAGCGCTGTGCCGGTTTTCTCGGCCTCGCGCTGGATGACCGCGAGCAATTGCAGGCCAGCTCCGTCCATCTCGGTAACGTGCGACAGATCGACTTCCACTCGCGCAGCGCTACCGATTTGCGGGAGCAAACGGGCGGCAAGTTCGGTCACGGTGTAGATCGTCAGCTCGCCATCAATCTGAATGCGTGCTGTGTCATCGGGCCTCTCGGCGGTTATCGGCATGCTGACCTCCATGGAGCGCTTTGTGATCAGGGCAGGATCAGCTTGGAAACCGCCGCCAGCATTTGCGCCGGCTGAAACGGCTTGACGACCCAGGCCTTGGCACCTGCGGCCTGACCTTCAGCCTTTTTCGATTCCTGAGACTCGGTGGTCAGCATGATGATGGGCGTGAACTTGTAGCTGGCCAGCTTCTTCACTTCCTTGACGAACGTGATGCCGTCCATGTTCGGCATGTTCACGTCGCTGATGATCAAGTGCACTTTCTGCCCGCTCAGCTTGCCCAGCGCATCTTTGCCGTCACAGGCTTCGATAACGTCATATCCGGCGCTTTTCAGAGCAATGCCGACGACCTGCCGGACGCTGCTCGAATCGTCGACCACCAATACACTCTTAGCCATGATCTGCTCCTAGAAGAACGTGATTTCCTGCGAATTCTGCTGTGCAGCCGATTCGCCGCGATGGGTGCGGCGCTGTTCATCTGTCGCGTAAGTGGTTTCCATGCGCGCCAACCATTGCCGGGCGTCGATGGCGACGGCCTGGTCGGGAGACTGGCTTGCCTGTAACAGGTGCGCATGCAGAGCGTCGATGTTGTCGCGCACATGGCTCAGAATCTGGCTGACCCGGTCCTGAAACTGCAGGCTGACCAGCACTTCGGTCATCTCGTCGCGGATGCCGTAGCTCTCCTGCTTGAGCAGGTCGGCGGACTCTGCAAGATGCCGGGTAATGGTCTGAAAGCGTTCCAATACATGCTGAATGCTTTGCTCGGAAGCGGTTACCGAATGGCTGTCCTGATCAGCACCGCTGGACGCCGCCTGGACCAATTGCGTGATGGCGTTGTTGATGATGTCGACCTTGGCCGACATCTGCTGGCCGGTCTCGCTGGACTTGCTCGACAGGCTGCGCACCGCATCGGCGACCACCGCAAAGCCCCGACCTGCCTCACCCGCACGGGCAGCTTCGATAGCGGCGTTGAGGGCCAGCAAGTTGGTTTGAGCGGCAATCGCGGCAACGTCTGCGGCCATGGTGCGCAATTCACCTGTATAGGCTGTAAGGCTGCGAACCTGAGCAAGCGTCTGGTCGCGACTGGCTTGGGTGGCTTTCAGCGAATCAATCACTTGGCTCAGCTCGCTGTCACTTTGTGACAAGACTTTCAACGCACCGTCGGCATTCTGCCCGTCCAGCTCACCGGCAGCGTGCTGCGACGCCTGCACGGTCTCCTGCAAACGCTCGGAAATACCGGTGAAACGGTCGGTGAGTTCGACAATGGCGGTTTCGGTCTGCTGGCGCGAGCTTTCGACCTGCTTGGCCCAGATCGGCATGGCCCCGAGAAAGATCTCGTTGAGCTGCGCACTGGTGGCCGCCGCTGCGGTTTGCGCGCTGTGTGCTTGATGATGGTCCAGCGCTTGAGTCACGGCGCGACGCACTTCATTACGTTGTGACTGAGCAGCCCAGACAGCAGCGCCAACGCCAATGGCAACAAGGGCAGCACTCGCAATCAGCTCAGCAGGGCGGGTACCGGACTGCGTCAGTATCCAGGCAACGGCAGGCAGGACAGGAATCAGGGGAAACCAGATAAAGCGCGGATGGCTTTGCGCAGGAGTGCTGTTTAATTGATTCGACATATGGGTTCGATCCCTGAACAGTGCAGAGTGATACACGACTCCATAGTTATCTGCGTGGCGTAGGCGAACTTGATACCTGTGCGGGTGCCTTCCGTCTGATCGCTGCGCGTAGAGCCTGGCCACTTTAAAAATAGCGGGTATTCAGAACGCTGCAAGTCAGCGTCGGAAATGGGGCTTTCAGGCTTCTGCCCGCAGGGCGTGGGAGGGAACCGGGCGACGCTTCGCTTGTTCGCGAAAGGGCCGGTATGATCGCCAACAATTCGTCCCTGCGTCACAAGAGGACGCAGAGCGTCCAGAACGGCATGGCGACGCGGAGCGTCGCACGATAGTTGCGCTAGCTGGAAGGCTATCGTTCCGTACGCTCCAGCGTCGGAATGCATTTCGCGACGCTCTGCGTCGAAAAAAGGGACGCAGAAGCGTCCCTTGCTGTTAGTGCAGCTTCATCCGCGGCTCTGTCCCTTTGCCGATCTTGCTGCCCAGCATCAGCATCAGGGTGCGGAAAGTGCCGTACAGCGCCATCTGGTGCATGCGGTACAGCGACACATAAAACATCCGCGCCAGCCAGCCTTCAAGCATCACACTGCCCATCAGGTTACCCATCAGATTGCCGACTGCCGAGAAGCTCGACAGCGAAATCAGCGAGCCGTAGTCCTTGTAGGTGTACTCCGGCAAGGTCTTGCCTTCGATCCGCAGGCGCAGCGACTTGGCCAGCAACGACGCCTGCTGGTGAGCCGCCTGAGCGCGCGGCGGGACATTGCGATCAGTGCCTTTCTGCGGGCAGGCGGCGCAGTCACCGAAGGCGAAGATATTTTCATCGCGGGTGGTTTGCAGGGTCGGCAGCACCTGCAACTGATTGATGCGGTTGCTCTCCAGCCCGTCCAGCTCATGCAGAAAGGCCGGAGCACGAATACCCGCTGCCCAGACCTTCAAACTCGCCGGAATGACCTGCCCGGTGGCCGTGATCAAACCATCAGCCGTCACCTCACTCACCGCCGCATTGGTCAGCACGGTGACGCCAAGTTTTTCCAGCGTCTTGTGCACCGGCGCACCGATACGCTCCGGCAACGCAGGCAGCACCCGAGGCCCGGCTTCGATGACCGTGATGCGCAGGTTTTCCGGCTTGATCTGCCCCAGCCCGTAGGCCGCCAGTTCATGCGCCGCATTGTGCAGCTCTGCCGCCAGCTCAACACCGGTTGCACCTGCGCCGACGATGGCCACGGTGATTTCCTGCGCACTGTCTGCCTGGCCCGCATGAGCACGCAGGTAGTGGTTGAGCAATTGCTGATGGAAGCGCTCGGCCTGTTTGCGACTGTCGAGAAACAGGCAGTGCTCCGCAGCGCCTGTGGTGCCGAAATCATTGGTGGTGCTGCCCACTGCGATCACCAGCGAGTCATACCCCAGGCTGCGCGCCGGCACCAGCTCGGCACCGGTTTCATCCAGCGTGGCCGCCAGATGGATCTGGCGGCTGGCACGATCCAGCCCGGTCATGCGCCCGAGCTGAAACTGAAAGTGGTTCCACTTGGCCTGAGCGACGTAGTTCAGCTCGTCCTCATACGAGTTGAGCGAACCGGCAGCCACTTCGTGCAACAGCGGTTTCCAGATGTGAGTCAGGTTGGCGTCCACCAGCGTGACACTGGCTGTACCTTTTTTGCCCAGGGTTTTACCCAGACTGGTCGCCAGCTCCAGACCGCCAGCGCCTCCGCCAACGATAACAATACGATGCGTCATAAGGATTACTCGGAAGGTTTAAGGAATTCGGAGGGAGCTCGATCTTCGCGAGCGCAAGGCAGCTCATAGCGTCAGATGGCTCGTAAACAGGTTCATCACAACAACTCCGGCGTCAGGAGCGGCCTGCGCTCGACTGGATACGGGATTGCCTGAAGGTACTCTTCGACACACCTTTGCGCTTCCGGGTTCAGGCGTCTGCTCACTTTATGCGTCGTCTCAAGTGTGCTGCCGGGCAGGGGGCCAGGTATCGGTGATTTCCAGCGGCTCGACCTGCAGCGTATCGTCAAGGCGGATGATGCCGCTTTGTAACACCCGCGCGGTAATTCCGCCATGCCCACGCACAGCCTGAAACGTGCCGTGGCCGAGGCGCTGCTCAAGTTTTGCGCAAGGCTGGCACCAGCCAGTGGTTTCAAAGACGGCCTGACCGATCCGGAAGCGCCGATTCTTGAGGCTGAACAGGTTGATGCCGCTGATCACCAGATTGCGCCGCAAATCCTGAGGGACGATCGGGTTATCCGCAGGGCGGTTCAGCAACGAACCGACCACGGCCAGGTGCTCCCACTGAATCAACGTGACCTGCCGCGCATTGCGCGGGCCTGGGCGTGAGTGATCGCCGGTCAGGCCAGCCTCGCGGCGCGCCTCGACAGCGTCCAGCTCGATCATCTCGACCCGCGACTCCGGGCGCACGCCGATCCAGCGCACGCGACCGTGTTGAGGCACGTCGGCCAGCAGTTCCTGCAAGGGGCTCATAGACTGATTCCAACATCGAAAACAACACTGCGACCCAGATTGGTACGCAGAAAATCCGGAGCGTCCGGATGCGCGAACAATACCCGAGCAAACGTCGGCCCCACCAGCGACAACGAACGCCAGCCCTGACGCAGGTACTCGGTCGGCGGCGGAAAGTGACTGTTGAGGTCCAGCACCTCGCGCTTGAGGCTGGCGAAGGCAATGATATCCAGCCCGCTCAGATCAATGCCGCGTTCACGATAATTGGTGGATTTCTTGCGCAGGGTAGGGGCGAGTCGGTGCAGCAACTCAGAGGCCGGAATACGCTTGGGCTTGGCTTCCTGGCGCACCAGTTGGCTCAACGAGAACGCGCTACGTCGTCGCGCCAGTTCCTCACGCCACTCGTCATTGAGACGACGGCCCTCGTCCAGCACGAAAAACACCTCAAAGCGCCCGTCACGAAACAGCACATCGGGCGGCTCCTGACTGGCCGGGGTGAAGTCCTCATTACGGTGCGCAATGTTCAGCCCCTGCAACAACCGCTGACAAACCCAGCGCTCACGCTCCCACTTCCGCGCATTGGACAGAAAGGCGTTGGCTTGTTCGGCCTGGATCGTCAACAGGCGTAGGTAGTCTGAGTCATCCATAGGGCTGTAGCTTACCGCTCAAATGTGAAGGTGAAAAACAAAGACTGAGGTGATTTCGGGAGTTTTTTGCGTAGGGCTCTAAAGTAAGCTAAAAAACCTTTCAGCAGGCCAAAGCTTTGCTTTGTTACGCCGAACTGAAGCACTCTGTGGGACATACTCCAAATCTGCTCACTCCTGCGATAAAGAATCCCTCCCTATGAAAGTCGCCTCGCTTGCCTTTCTCTGCCTCACTGCCCTTGCCATTCAGGCTCAAGCTTCCAGCTCTGATGCTTGGGCGGCTTATGACAAAGCCGCCTTGGAAAGCTGTATCAGATCCAGTGGTTTGAAAGATGCCAAACCTGTCGGTACTCCAGCTCAATATGATGACCGCGTTGGCTATACAGCTATCCTCATGCAAGGCCAGTATCCGCAGAAGCATATGAAAGGTCGTCAAGGTACTGAACTTTGCCTTTTCAATAGCAAATCGAAGGCTGCTTTTGTCACCGAGTGGGACTCAATTCGCACTAGCGGAAAGACTCAGTAAAAACTGTCAGGCCTGTGCGTGACGTTTTTAAGCGTTGGAATGAGCCCGAAAAACGGGGCTCTGATCTCGACCATTGGAATGTGCGGCGCGGCGCAGATTTGTGACGCGGAGCGTCACGAAATGCATGCCAACGCGGAGCATTGGCACGAGAGTCAGTTGTAATTGAGTAGAACGATGAGGGTAGAGCGTGTGCATGCATCCCGGAATGTATCAATGCCCCCGATGCGGAGCCTCTAAATCACCCGAAAACATCTCATCCTCAGCATCCGGGCTTACCGGAATCGCATGCTCTTCAGAAGCCCACGCCCCAAGGTCAATCAGTTTGCAGCGCTCTGAGCAAAACGGACGGCTCGGGCTGGCGGCGCTCCATTCCACTGGTGTGTCGCAGGTTGGGCATTGAACGGTCATTGGTTGGCTCATGATTGGCCTCCACGCAAAGTAAGGGCGGTTTCAGAGGCTGAGTGCAACACCCGGCTATTGAGTTAGGGATGGACTCTCATGATGCTTGGACATCATTTCCGTCATCATTTCGATAGGGCATCTGTA
>NZ_ATDK01000272.1 GCF_000444135.1 Pseudomonas avellanae BPIC 631 | reverse complement strand
GCGTCCGGTCTTGAATGCGCGGCGCGGCGCAAATCTGTGACGCGGAGCGTCACGCACTGCATTCCGACGCTGGAGCGTGCGCAACGATAATCGCAACCATGCAAGGCAGCAGCCGCCTAAAGCATTCTCTCAAGACCGATGGCACGGCTCATCCAGGCATTGAAGCGCCGCCACCAGTCGCCCGGCTCGGTATGCAGCGTATGGATCTGCCCGTTGTCTTCGGTCACCCACACCACTTTGCCGTCTTCCAGCCGAGCTTCATACGTGAGCGACGGGGCCATGCCCTGCAGCGTCAGTTCGCGCAGCTCTTCGGCCAGTTGCGGGCTATCGACCAGCACGCCGACTTCGGTGTTCCACAACACAGAACGCGGGTCGAAATTGAACGAGCCGACAAACACTTTCTGCCGGTCAAAGATCATCGCCTTGCTGTGCAGGCTCGATTCCGAGCTGACCAGTGAATGGCTTTTCCTGAACAAATGCGGGCCGCTACTGCGCATGGTTTCGGTATCACCGGGCTGGCGGCGCAGTTCAAACAGCTTCACACCGTGCTCCAGCAGCGCCTTGCGATACGGCGCATAACCACCATGCACAGCGGGCACATCGGTGGCTTCCAGCGAATTGGTCAGCAGGCTGACGTTGACCCCGGCGTCTGCACGACCGGTCAGGTACAGCAAGCCTTCCTGACCCGGTACAAAGTACGCAGAGATCAGCATCAGCTCCTTGCGGGTGTTCAGTAGCTCGGGGGCCAGTTGCGTGGTCAACAGCAGGTGTGGATCGGGCTCGCCCTGTGCCAGCACTTTAGTCGGCGCGTCCCACAGCGCCTGGTTATGCGCCCAGACCAACTCGTTGAGCCAGGTTTTCATGCGTGGCTGAGTCTTGTAGGCCATCAGCCGCTCGTACAGCGCCTTGTGTTGCTGATGAGCCTGCTCCAACGAATCGTCCAGCCGCTGCCGGGCTTCGGCCAGGTCCTGGCCATCGGGCAGAAAGTACATGAATTCATCGATGGGCTTGCTGAGCGTGCTGTTCCAGTACTGATCAAAGCTGTGGCCGAGCTGCTCGGCGACCGGCCCGACGCTGAGCATGTCGATGTCGGTGAAGTTGAGATTGGGCTCGGCGTCGAAGTATTCATCGCCCAGATTGCGCCCGCCGACGATGGCCGCACTGCTGTCGGCCAGCCACAGCTTGTTGTGCATGCGCCGGTGCTGACGCGACAGGTTCATCAAGCGTCCCAGGCTACGGGTGACGCCGGTTTCGCGCCCCAGGTTTTGCGGGTTGAACAGGCGAATCTGAATGTTCGGATGCGCAGCAAGCGTGGCGATGGCCTGATCGAGGCCATCGCTGGTGGTGTCGTCCAGCAGGATGCGCACCCGCACGCCACGGTCTGCCGCCTTGAGCAGTTCGTCGATCAGCGCGCGCGTGCTCAGGCCGTCGTGGACGATGTAATACTGCAGGTCGAGGCTGGTTTTGGCGTTACGGATCAGTTCGGCGCGGGCCTTGAAGGCGTCGCTGCTGTCAGGCAGCAGCCGAAAGCCCGAGCGCCCTTCGTGCGGCATCGCCATGGCCTGAATCGAACGGCCGAAGGCAGAGCCCGAAGGCGGCATGGCCTGGCTTGGCTCGCTGGCGATCTGCTGGTGCGCGCAACCACTGACGCACACAGCAACCAGCAAGCAAAAGGGCAAGGCCCATGAATTGTTCAAATTGACCTTCCGCGTCTGGAGATGGCTCGACTTGGCGATATGACCCACAAAACCGGGAAAGATTTGCCCGCGTCAGTCACTTTGCGCAATCAGTTGCGCAATCGTCTCGCCCACGATACGCACGGCGTTCTCGATTTCGCGGCTCGATTTGGCTGCGTAGTTCATGCGCATGCAGTTGCGGTATTTGCCCGAGGCCGAAAAAATACTGCCCACGGCAATCTGCACACCCTTGTCCAGCAAAACGCGATTCAAGCGCAACGTGTCGAAGTCTTCGGCCAGCTCCACCCACAACATGAAACTGCCCTGTGGACGACTGGCGCGGGTGCCTTCCGAGAAATAGCGCATCACCCAGTCGATCATCTGGTCCCGACTGCGCTGATACTGCGTGCGCATGCGGCGCACGTGCGGCTCGTAATGCCCGCCCTCAAGAAAATCGGCGATGGCCAGTTGCGGCTGCGGGGCCGTGGAACCGGTGCCGATGTATTTCATGTGCAACACCCGCTCCAGATAGCGGCCCGGCGCGACCCAGCCAATCCGCAGCCCAGGCGCCAGGGTCTTGGAAAACGAACTGCAGAGCAGCACGCGGCCATCCTCATCGAACGACTTGATGGTGCGCGGGCGAGGGTAGTTGTAGGCCAGGTCGCCATACACATCGTCCTCGATGATCGCCACATCAAAGCGTTGCGCCAGGGTCAGCAAGGCGCGCTTGCGGGCTTCCGGCATGACGTAACCCAGTGGGTTGTTGCAGTTGGGCGTCAGCTGGATGACCTTGATCGGCCACTGCTCAAGGGCCAGCTCCAGCGCTTCAAGGCTGATGCCGGTCAACGGGTCGGTGGGGATTTCCAGCGCCTTCATGCCCACACCCTTGAGGGTTTGCATGGCACCGAAGAAGCTTGGCGAGTCCACCGCAACGATGTCACCGGGCGAGCAGATAGCCCGCACGCTCGCAGACAGCGCCTCGTGACAGCCATTGGTGATGATCACGTCATTGGCGGTCAGGTTGCAGCCGGAGTCGAGCATCAACCGGGCAATCTGCTCACGCAGCCTGAGAACGCCATAAATATTGTCGTAATACAGGCCCGACATGTCCTGATGGCGGCTCAACTGGCCCAAGGCGCGCATCAGCGGTTTCAGGGTCGGACTGGTGACGTCGGGCATGCCGCGCCCCAGTTGGGTGACCGCCTCGCGGGGCGCTACCCGAATCAGGTCCAGCACCTGATCCCATTGAGAAATATCCACAGGCCGTTGCGCTGGCCGACCCACCGCCGGGAGCGCCGGGGCATGCCTGCCGACCGAGACAAAATAGCCGGATTTGGGTTTCGGCGCGGCCAGCCCGCTGTCTTCCAGAACCCGGTACGCCTGCTGCACGGTGCTCAAACTGACACCGTGTTCGACGCTCAAGGCGCGTACCGACGGCAGACGGTCGCCGGGCCGGTAAAAGCCGTTTTCGATGCGCGCGCCGAGCAGTTCGGCAAGATTGACGTAGAGCGTCATGGCGTACTCTCAAATGGTTCAACGCTGCAAGGCAATACAGATCAGCCGAAAATATAGCATTCAGCAGCGTATTTGAATCTTCTGTATGGAAAATATAAGCACTTTTTGAATCTGTAATGGTTTGGCCGTTCGCTTCATCATAGACCCACACCCACCCAGGATGAGGGAATTGGAGATGAACGGGTTCAGCGATGTGCGCTTTGCGCTTCACAATCAGGAATTGAATGAATATCGGCCGACAGTGCTCCGAACGGTCCGCCCGAAAAAGGCCGACCTACTGGCGAGCATGAGCCGCTGGGCGCTGTATCATCACCGCTGGGCATCGCGCCGCACCTTGCTGACACTGACCGACGATCAACTACGCGACGTTGGCCTCGATTTTCAGCAGGCCAGAGTCGAGGCGATGAAGCCGTTCTGGAGGACGTGAGCCTTTCAGCGCAGCTCTTTCAGGCGATGCCAGAGCATGCCCAGCGCGAGTAACGGCGAGCGCAGGTGCTTGCCGCCCGGAAAGGTCATGTGCGGCACCTTGGCAAACAGTTCGAAGCCGTCGCTGTGTTGCCCGGCGATGGCTTCGGCCAGCAAGCGACCCGCCAGGTGCGTGGCATTCACGCCATGCCCCGAGTAAGCCTGGGCGTAAAACACGTTCGGCTGCTGGCTGAGTCGGCCAATCTGCGGCAGGCGATTGGCGCCGATGCCGATCATCCCGCCCCACTGATAATCAATGGCCACGCTGGCCAGTTGCGGAAATACATCCAGCATTTTGGGGCGCATGTAAGCGGCAATATCCTGCGGATCCCGCCCCGAATAATGGCAAGCGCCGCCGAACAACAAGCGGCGGTCAGCAGACAGCCGATAGTAATCAACCGTTACCCGCTGGTCGCAAACCGCCATGTCCTGCGGCAGCAACTCGCGTGCCTGCGCCTCACTCAAAGGCTCGGTCGCAATGATATAGCTGCCTGCGGGCAACACCTTGCCACTGATTTCCGGGTTCAGGCCGTTGAGATAAGCGTTGCAACCCAGCACCAGGGTTTTCGCCCGCACCAAGCCCTGAGCCGTGTGCACTTTGACCTGTGGGCCGTAGTCGATGCGCGTGACAGCAGAATGCTCGAACACCTGCACACCCAGTGATTGCGCGACAGCGGCTTCGCCCAACGCGAGATTCAAAGGGTGCAGATGCCCGGAACCCATGTCGATCAACCCGCCGACATAGCGGTCGGAGCCCACGACACTGCGCATCTGATCGGCTTGCAGCAACGTCAATGCATGGCGATAACCCAGGCTGCGCAGTTCCTCGGCGTCTTCGGCAAGGCTATGCACGTCACGCGGCTTGTTGGCCAGATCACAATAACCCCACTTCAGGTCGCACTCGATGCCGTACCGTTCGATGCGCTGGCGCACGATCTCAACCGCTTCGATGCCCAGCAGCTTGATCAGTGTCACGCCTTCACTGCCAATAACATTGGCGAACTGCTCGACACCATGACCGACACCGCGAATCAACTGGCCGCCGTTACGCCCGCTGGCGCCCCAGCCGATCTTGCGTGCCTCCAGCAGCGCAACACTGAGCCCGCGCTCGGCCAGCTCAATGGCGGTGTTGAGCCCGGAAAACCCGCCGCCCACGACACACACATCGACCTTCAACTCACCTTGCAACACCGGGTGATCCGCTTGCGGGTGGCTGCTGGCGGCATAGTAGGAGGCAACATGCCGGTCGTCACGGGCTGGGTGCTGAACGCGGGCGTTCATGAATTTGTCCTGTTGGCGGCGTCTGGGTGGTCAGGAGGATAAGCCGCTGTCATGCGCCTGCCAACTGAGGCACACTTCCGGCCTTGTGTTGGGGTGGTTGATTCAATGAGCTGTAACCGTGAAAAAGTCCGCGATCTGCGCCGCCAGATTCCTTCGTTCGACTGCGTGCCCGGCTGTCACGACTGCTGCGGCCCGGTGACGACCTCGTCCGAAGAAATGTCGCGCCTGCCGCGCAAGACGGCCGCCGAGCAGGAAGCGGCATTCAACGAGCTCAACTGTGTGCACCTCGGCCCGCAGGGCTGCACCGTGTACGACGAACGCCCGCTGATCTGCCGCCTGTTCGGCACCACCGCAAGCCTGCCGTGCCCGAACGGCCGTCGTCCGGTCGAACTGATTCATCCACGGGCCGAAAAGCAGATTCACGAGTACATGGCCTCAACCCGGCAAGTGCTGGTCTAGTCTGGCGAGCATGATCAGTCGGCAATCGGCAGATTAAGGCTCTCTTTGACTTCTTCCATCACGATGTAGCTCTTGGACTCGCGCACGTGCGGCAGCTTGAGCAGGATGTCGCCCAGCAGCTTGCGATAGGAGGCCATTTCAGAAATACGCGCCTTGACCAGGTAGTCGAAGTCGCCGGACACCAGATGACACTCCAGCACGTGCGGCAGCTTGAGCACCGCGCGGCGAAATTCCTCGAACGTGTCACCGGACTTGTAATCCAGACTGATTTCCACGAACACCAGCAGGCTGGCCTTAAGGCTTTGCGGGTTCAGACGGGCGTTGTAACCCATGATGATCCCTTCGCGCTCCAGCCGGCGCACGCGCTCGGTGCACGGCGTGGTCGAGAGGCCGACCCGCTCGCCAAGCTCGGTAAACGAGATGCGCCCGTCGGTCTGGAGGATGCGCAAGATATTACGGTCGATCTTGTCCAGCTCGCGATTTGACTGGTGTTGAGTCCGCACGGGTAATTCTCCCTCTACCAAAGCGTTTATTGCCGTGAATAAACGCCAAATATAGATGCTTATACAGTGAGAAGCACTGCTCATTGCTCAATATACTGCCCACATCCTTGCTTAAAACTTAAAACGTCAGCGGATATCCGCGATGAGGTCATCGACATGCGCGTTCTGGTCCTTGGTAGTGGCGTAATCGGTACAACCAGTGCTTATTATCTGGCGCGTGCCGGCTTCCAGGTGACCGTGGTCGATCGTCAGCCGGCGGTCGGCATGGAAACCAGCTTCGCCAATGCCGGTCAGGTCTCGCCGGGCTACGCCTCGCCGTGGGCTGCGCCGGGTGTGCCGCTAAAGGCAATCAAATGGCTGCTGCAGCGTCATTCGCCCCTGGCAATCAAGGCTACCGCAGATATTGATCAATACCTGTGGATGGCGCAAATGCTTCGCAATTGCACGGCCAGCCGCTATGCCGTCAACAAAGAGCGCATGGTGCGACTGTCCGAGTACAGCCGCGATTGCCTTGATGAGCTGCGCATCGAAACCGGCATTGCCTACGAAGGGCGCAGCCTGGGGACCACCCAGTTGTTTCGGACCCAGGCACAACTGGATAACGCCGCCAAGGACATCGCCGTGCTTGAACAGTCCGGCGTGCCTTACGAGCTGCTGGACCGCGCAGGCATTGCCCGTGTCGAGCCTGCGCTGGCCGGTGTGACCGGCATCCTCAGTGGCGCACTGCGCCTGCCCAATGACCAGACCGGCGATTGCCAGCTGTTTACCACACGCCTGGCCGAGATGGCTGTCGAGCTGGGTGTCGAGTTTCGTTACGGGCAGAACATCGAGCGCCTTGAGCATGCAGGCGACACCGTCACCGGCGTGTGGATCGATGGCGTACTGGAAACCGCTGACCGCTACGTGCTGGCGCTGGGCAGTTATTCGCCGCAGTTGCTCAAGCCGCTGGGCATCAAAGCGCCGGTCTACCCGCTCAAGGGCTATTCGCTGACAGTACCGATCACCAACCCGGCCATGGCACCCACGTCGACCATTCTCGATGAAACCTACAAAGTCGCCATCACCCGCTTCGATAACCGGATCCGGATCGGCGGCATGGCAGAAATCGCCGGGTTCGATCTCTCGCTCAACCCGCGTCGGCGTGAAACGCTGGAGATGATCGTCGGCGACCTCTATCCTCAGGGCGGCGACCTGAGCCAGGCCAGTTTCTGGACCGGGCTGCGTCCGACTACACCCGATGGCACACCGATCGTGGGTGCAACACCGTTGCGCAACCTGTTCCTCAATACCGGTCACGGTACATTGGGCTGGACAATGGCGTGCGGTTCCGGCCGCTTGCTGGCAGACCTCATCGCCCGCAAGACACCTCAGATCAGTGCCGCAGGGCTTGATATTTCTCGTTACGGCAACACCCAGGAGAATGCACAGCATGTCAATCCAGCGCCAGCTCACCAATGAGCGCATGAGTCAGGTCGTCGTCCACAATGGCACCGTTTATCTGGCGGGCCAGGTAGGCGATGACATGACTGCGGGTGTCGAGCAGCAGACCCGAGAGGTGCTTAACAGCATCGAGCGTTTGCTCGACCTGGCCGGCACCGACAAGACGCGCATTCTGTCGGTCACGATCTACCTCAAAGACATCGACGCCGACTTCGCCGGCATGAACAGCGTCTGGGACAAATGGCTGCCCAAGGGCTTCGCGCCTGCGCGTGCAACGGTCGAAGCCAAGCTGTGCGAGCCGGAAATCCTCGTCGAACTGTCGGTTGTTGCCGCGCTGCCGTAACACATCGAAAAGCCCGGCGCCGCTTTCTCGGCGTCGGGCGTTTTGACCCTTTTTTACCTCCTCAGACAAGAAACGTCATCATGCGTCCAGCCCGCGCCCTTATTGATCTTCAGGCACTGCGCCACAACTACAGACTGGCCCGTGATAGCAGCGGCGGCAAAGCGCTGGCGGTCATCAAGGCCAACGCCTATGGTCACGGCGCAGTGCGTGTCGCTCAGGCACTGGAAGCGCAGGCCGACGGTTTTGCGGTGGCGTGTATCGAAGAGGCACTGGAACTGCGCGCCGCAGGTATCCGGGCGCCGATCCTGCTGCTTGAAGGCTTTTTTGAGGCCGACGAGCTGGCACTGATTGTCGAGCACGACCTGTGGACGGTGGTGCACGCGGTCTGGCAACTGGAAGCCATTGAGCAGGCGCAGCCTGGCAAACCGCTGACGGTCTGGCTCAAGCTCGACACCGGCATGCACCGTGTGGGCCTGCACCCCTGCGAGTATCGCGCGGCGTATCAACGTTTGCTGGCGACCGGCAAAGTGGCCAGGGTCGTCCTGATGAGCCATTTTTCGTGTGCCGACGAATTGAACAGCGCCTGCAGCGATCAGCAGGTCGCGGTATTTGAAGCCGCCCGCCAGGGGCTTGTGGCTGAAACCAGCCTGAAAAACTCTCCCGCCGTGATGGGCTGGCCAAAGATCCACAGCGATTGGTCACGCACCGGCATCATGCTCTACGGTGCCACGCCGTTTGACCAGGCGCAGCCGCTTGCCGAGCGTCTGCAACCGGTCATGACCCTTGAATCGAAGGTCATCAGCGTGCGCGAACTGCCCGCTGGCGACGCCTTGGGCTACGGCGCGACGTTCGTCAGTGAGCGCCCTCTGCGCATCGGCGCGGTCGCGATGGGCTACGCCGACGGCTATCCGCGCCATGCGCCGACGGGTACGCCGGTGCTGATCGACGGCCAACGCTCAAGGCTGCTTGGCCGGGTGTCGATGGACATGCTCTGCGTAGACCTGACAGACGTGCCGCAGGCCGGGCTCGGCAGCCGCGTCGAGCTGTGGGGCAAGGGCGTGCTCGCCAGCGAAGTGGCCACGCAAGCGGGCACCATTCCCTATCAGATCTTCTGCAACCTGCGTCGTGTTCCGCGCATCTATTCAGAAAGCTGATTGCCTGATCTGTCCGCCAGGCCCCCGAGGCGCGCGGTGTTGGTCGAAGTGTTGTAAATAATGAACGCTGTTGCCATGATGGCGTTCATTTCGACTAGACCTGACAAAACCTGGGGGAATATCGCATTGGACGTGGGTGAACGGCTGCAATCGATTCGCAAGCTCAAGGGCCTGTCCCAGCGTGAACTCGCCAAACGGGCAGGCGTGACCAACAGCACCATCTCCATGATCGAGAAAAACAGCGTCAGCCCGTCGATCAGTTCCCTGCGCAAAGTGCTGGGTGGTATTCCCATGTCCATGGTCGAGTTTTTTTCCGAAGATACCGTGCCGGAAAACTCAGCTCAGGTGGTCTACAAGGCAAGCGAGCTGATCGATATCTCCGACGGCGCCGTGACCATGAAGCTGGTAGGCAAATCGCATCAGGGCCGAGCCATCGCGTTTCTCACTGAAACCTACCCGCCGGGTGCAGACACCGGGGAAGAAATGCTGGTTCATGAGGGCGAAGAAACCGGAATCCTTGTGGAAGGCCGACTTGAGCTGGTAGTCGGGCTCGACACTTACGTGCTCGAAGCGGGCGACAGCTACTATTTCGAAAGCACCCGACCGCATCGCTTCCGCAACCCGTTCGACGTGCCTGCGCGGTTGATCAGCGCGGCAACACCCGCCAATTTCTGACCGCCTTATCGCGACGAGTGCAGCGTGAACCTCACCTTTAAGATTCTGGCCACCGCAGGTGCACTGATAATTTGGGCGCTCACCGCCCAGGCCGCCGACAACGCCCGAACCCCTGACGACATCGTCGCCATGCATTGCGTGGCCTGTCACAGCGTCGGCCTGCTGAAAGCGCCGAAGATCGGCGACACCGCAGCCTGGGAAGAGCGCGCGAATAAAAAAGCCGGCGGGCTCGATGGCCTGCTGGCCAGCACCATAAAGGGCCTGAGCATCATGCCGCCCAAAGGCAGCTGCGCCGATTGCACAGACGACGAACTGAAGAGCGCCATACGGAGCATGTCCGGGCTGGAGTGAATCTCACCGAAGGCCATGCGGACCAAGCGACGCTTCGCTTGTCCGCTATCTACCGGACGCAACAAACTCGTCCGCGATTTACCCGGATGTGCAGGAGCGGACTTGTCCGCGAAGACTCCAGGGCTGCCACCACGTGACGTGCGGTGTGCTGAATTTATGCATGGGGGTTTCTTCAGCGATTTATTGGGGGGTTGATAGTCAGCCTTCGTGGACAAGTCCACTCCTACAGCGTGAGGCCTGGACAAGTCCGCTCCTCGCCCGCCGGGCAGAAGCCCGTTTTTCGAAGTCTTCAAGACGTGTCTATCACGCTCTGCGCACCCGCCATGCAGCACTTTCGCTGCATCAACGGTCCAAGCTGCACCCATAATAATTCAGGAGAGCTGGGATGCCGTATTCCTGTTCCATCGAGCAAGCCGTCGATCACGTTCTGGCGCAGTTACCCGAGCACGTCCACCTCGGCATGCCGCTGGGGTTGGGCAAGCCCAATCGGTTCGTCAACGCGCTGTACCAGCGCATCAGCCAGTTGCCCGAGCGCAAGCTGACGATCTACACGGCCCTGACCCTGGGACGCCCCACGCCCGGTGAGGGTTTGCAGGCGCGGTTTCTCGAACCGTTTCTGGAACGCACTTTCGGTGATTATCCGGAGCTTGAATTTCTCGCTGCATTGCGCCGCGACAAGCTGCCTCCCAACATCCGCGTCCAGCAGTTCTTCATGCAGCCGGGCAGCCTGCTCGACAGTGCTCCGGCCCAGCAGGACTACGTCAGCAGCAATTACAGCCACGCCGCCCGCGACATCAACGCCAATGGCCTGAACCTGGTGGCGCAGCTGGTTGCGCGTGATGATCAGCGGCCGGGCAAGCTGAGCCTCAGTTGCAACCCCGACGTGACCCTCGACCTGCTGCCGATGATCGCCAAACGACGCGCCGCCGGAGAGACCATTCTCATGCTTGGCCAGGTCCATGCCGACCTGCCGTACATGCCGGGCGACTCGGAGCTGGAAGTCGAAGCCTTCGACCTGTTGTTGAACGAAGACGAACACAGCACGCTGTTTTCCACACCCAACATGCCGGTGGGTTATCAGGATCACCTGATCGGTCTGCACGCCAGCACGCTGGTACGCGACGGCGGCACCTTGCAGATTGGCATCGGCTCGATGGGCGACGCACTGACCGGCGCGTTGCTGGCGCGGCAGGCCGACAACGAAACCTGGCGCAGCCTGCTGGCTGACCTGAACATGAGCAACTGGAAGACCCTGATCGACCGGGAAGGCGGTACTCAGCCTTTCGCCAGCGGGCTTTATGGTTGCAGCGAGATGTTCGTCAACGGGCTGCTGGTGCTGGCCGATGCGGGCATTGTGCGGCGCAAGGTGTATGCCGATGCCGAGCTGCAGCGACTGGCCAACATGGGCACGCTGGATGAAGACGCGCACCCTGAAGGCGTGGTCGTGCACGGCGGCTTCTTCCTGGGGCCGTCAAGCTTCTACGAGCGGCTGCGCGAGCTACCCGCCGAGCGACTGGCGCAGTTCAACATGACCGCCATCAGCTATATCAACGAGCTTTACGGCCAGGAAGACCTCAAACGCCTGCAACGCCGCGATGCGCGCTTTATCAACAGCGCGTTCACCGTCACCCTGATGGGCGCAGCGGTGGCCGATCAACTGGAAGACGGGCGGGTGCTGAGCGGCGTGGGCGGCCAGTACAACTTTGTCGCGCAGGCCCATGCGCTTGAGGGCGCGCGTTCGATTCTGATGCTGCGCAGCTGGCGCGAGTCAGGCGGCGAGGTCAGTTCCAATATCGTCTGGCAGTACGGCCACACGACGATCCCCCGGCACCTGCGCGATATCGTCGTAACCGAATACGGCATCGCCGACTTGCGCGGTCAGACTGACGCCACAGTGATCGAACGCATTCTGAACATCAGCGATTCGCGGTTTCAGCCCGGCTTGATCGAGCAGGCGCAAAAGGCCGGCAAATTGCCCAAGGACTTCATCCTCGACCCGCGCTTTACCCAGAATACGCCGGAGCGCCTGCGTAGCATTGCTGCGAACTATCCGTCGCTGTTCACCGAGTACCCGCTGGGCTGCGACTTCACCCCCGAGGAGCGTGATCTGCTGCGCGCATTGAACTGGCTGAAGAGCAAACTCAAGCTCACCGAAATCCTCGAACTGGGCAAAGCCACCCTCGACGCCCCCGACCCGGAAACCTTCCCGGAGCACTTGCAACGCATGCAACTCGACCAGCCTCAAGGCCTGCGCGAGGAACTGTATCAGCGGCTATTGCTGGCCGGATTGCACAATACAACCGGGCTGACATGTTGATAGACGGATAAACGGATAAACGGATAATTGTTGTGCCGGCGCTCCAGCGTCGGTACACAGCCCTGGACGCTCTGCGTCCGATCTTGAGTGTACGGTGCAGCGCACATGTGGGCCGCATGCCTACACCACCGCAAACAACAGCATCAACGCCGCCACGATCCCGCAAACAGCAAACAACTGCTGCAAGCGCGGCCCTGCCAGGTAGCGGGCGACCTGCCTGCCACCTAGCAGACCTGCAACCGCGCCGAGTGCGAAGGGCGCGCCCACCGCCCAGTGCATCACCCCGCTGAGCGAGGCAATGATGACGCTGCCGGTCGAGACCAGCGCGATCACCGCGAGCGACGTCGCCACGACGCTTTTCACGTCCAGGTCGCTGTAGCGTGTCAGCGCCGGAATGATCACAAAACCACCGCCAACGCCAAGCAGCCCGGAGAGCAACCCCGAGCACATGCCCGTCAATGTCAGGGCGCGCAGGCACGGCATTGTCCAGCGCAGGCGGCCTTGCAACGGATTGAGCACGCAAGGCAGCATTTGCGCACGCGGCGCCGGGCGGCCATCGCGCAGTTCGCGGCTGGCCCTGATGAAGATACGCCCGCAGGCATACAGCAACACGGCAGAAAATATCAGCGCCAGCGGCGTGTTGGGCAAACGATGGGCAAGCCATAGGCCGATGGGAGCCATCAGCACGCCGATACCCGCGATGTAACCCGCAGCGCGATAACGCACGATGCCCTGACGCAACCCCAATACCGCACCGACCCCGGCGGCAAGGCCGACAGCCAGCAAGCCTACCGGCGCCGCTTCGACAATCGTCAGGCCCAGCCCGAATACCAGCAGCGGCACTGCCAGAATGCCACCGCCTGCACCCGTCAACGCCAGGACCACCCCGATGATCACGCCCAGACCTGCACCCAATAGCGAGTGATCAATCATGTCTGGCTGCGACCTTCTTCGGTCGGGCCAGCCATTCACGGCCTTTGAGCATGCCGTTCCAGTACAGCGCCGGCAGCACGCTCGCCTTCAACCACCACGCCAGACGGGTCGGTTTGCGCCCATCCAGCAACCAGCGCGGAAAGCTGGGGGCAACCTTGCCGCCATAGGTGAACTCGGCCAGCACGATCTTGCCTTTCTCGACCGTCAGCGGGCAGGAGCCATAACCGTCGTAGATGACGGGTTCACTCAGACGACCCAGCGCAACCAGCACGTTGTTGGCCGCCACCGGCGCTTGCTTGCGCGCTGCCGCCGCCGTCTTGGCATTGCTGGTGTTGGTGACATCGCCCAGGCCATGAATGTTGGCGAACTGGCGATGCCTGAGTGTGGCCGGGTCCACGTCCACCCAGCCTGCCGCATCGGCCAGCGGGCTGTTGCAGATGAAGTCGGGGGCAATCTGCGGTGGCACCACGTGCAGCATCTCGAAGCTTTGCTGGACGGTCTCGCGGGTTCCGTCCGGTAGCGTCTGGACGAACGTCGCGCGCTTTCCAGGCCCATCGACAGCTATCAGTCGATGGCTGAATTTGAGGTCGATGGCATAGCGTTCAATGTACGTCATCAGCGCCGGAACATAGTCCGCCACGCCGAACAACACGCCACCGGCGTTGTAGAACTGTGCGTTGATCTGCCCGAGACGACCCGCTTTGAGCCAGTGATCGCAGGACAGGTACAGGGCTTTCTGCGGCGCACCCGCGCATTTGATCGGCATGGGCGGCTGAGTGAACAACGCGCGCCCCTGCTTCAGGCCCTGCACCAGCTTCCAGGTGTAGGGCGCCAGGTCATAACGATAATTGGAGGTCACGCCATTGGCACCCAGCGTATCGACCAGCCCGTCGATGGCCGCCCAATCCAGTTTCAGGCCCGGGCAAACCACCAGTTGCTGATAGCCAATCGAGCGCCCGTCTTCCAGCGTCAGGGCGTTATCCTGCGGCTCGAACGTCGCTACCGCAGCCTTGATCCACTGCACGCCTTTGGGAATGAGCGATGCCATGCTGCGCGCCGTCGATTGCGGCTCAAAGACCCCCGCACCGACCATGGTCCAGCCCGGCTGGTAGTAATGGGTATCGGCGGGGTCCACCAGCGTGATTTGCAGCGAGGCGTCACGGGCAAGCAGGCTTGCGGCGGTCGATATACCGGCAGCGCCGCCACCGACAATCAGGATCTGGCAGTTAAGGTTCAAGGCAGTCATCGCAGGGTTTCCAAAAGCGGGCAGGGCTTAAAAGGCATTGAGCGGGATCTTCAGATAGACGACGCCGTTGTCATCCGGCTCGGGAAAGTGGCCACCGCGCATGTTGACTTGCACTGCCGGGAGCATCAGCACTGGCATCTCCAGCGTGGCATCGCGTGCTTCGCGCATTTTGACGAATGCGTCTTCATCCACGCCATCGTGCACGTGAATATTGCTGGTGCGCTGCTCAGCGACGGTGGTCATGTATTTCAGATCTCGCCCGTTGGGCAAGTAGTCGTGGCACATGAACAGGATGGTTTGCTGCGGCAACGCCAGCAGTTTGCGAATGGAGCGGTACAGCGTGCGTGCGTCGGCACCCGGGAAGTCGCAGCGTGCGGTACCGTAATCGGGCATGAACAGCGTGTCGCCCACAAACGCGACCATCTTTTCGCCCACCTGTATCAGGTAGCTCGTACAGGCTGGCGTATGCCCTGGCGTATGCATGGCTTTTACCTGAAGCCCGCCAATGGCGAATGAGGCGTCATCCTCAACCAGCACGTCGAACTGGCTGCCATTGCGCGCAAAATCGGCCGGCGCATTGAACAGCGCGCCAAAGGTTTCCTGCACCACTGTGATGTAACTGCCGATGACCACTTGCCCGCCCAGCTTCTGTTTCAGGTAGGGCGCTGCCGACAGGTGATCGGCATGCACATGGGTTTCGAGTATCCACTGCACCGAGCCCTGCAAACCACGCACCCGGCCAATCATTCGGTCTGCCGCCTCGGTGCGGGTTTGGCCGGACTTGGGGTCGTAATCGAGCACACTGTCAATCAGCGCGCATTGTTTGCTCTCCAGATCCATCACCAGATAGCTGATGGTCCAGGTATGACTGTCGAAGAGCGCTTCGACATAAAGCTTTTCAGCGATGATCATGTGCGATTTCCGTTGCTGTAGATCGCCTCAAGACAAGCCCCGAGGGGCCAGGCGGTTGGCAGACGTTGCTGTTGACTCTCAATAAGCATGCCAATAGCGTTCAAGCGTGTGGAGCTTAGTCGGCACGGGGGTCTGAACAGTTCTACGAAAGGGGCGGACGGCAATCAGCATGTATTGACTGCCATATTCTGGCAGTCATGTGGCAGTTTCTGGCATAGACTGGCAGCCAGTTAGTCCAGGCTGGGCCCATCCGCAGGAGCACGTATGCCACTCATCGCCACCGACCTGCCCGGCAGCCGCATGCAATCGCTGGTGTCGTACCTCGAACACGACGTGCAGCCGACCATTGTTCTGGACACCGATTACAACATCATCGCTGCCAACACGGCCTATCAGCGCCAGTTCGGGGTCGAGGGCATGCCGCATGTGGGCGAGAAGTGCTACCGGGTTTCTCATCAGTTTGCAGTGCCCTGCGACCAGGCCGGTGAGCATTGCCCGATGCGCAAGGCTGATGAAACGCGGCGTCCGGAGCGTTTACTGCACATTCACCACACACCGCGTGGCCCGGAACATGTGGATGTGGAGCTGCGGCCGATTCTCGATGATCGTGGCGAGGTCATTGCCTATGTCGAACGACTGACATCGGTGGCAGTGGCTTCGGTCCAGCCTCAGCAGCACGGGCTGGTCGGTCGTTCGGCGGCTTTCAAGGACGTCTTGAGTGCGTTGCAACGTGCCGCGCCCGCGCAGATTCCCGTGTTGCTGCAAGGTGAGTCAGGGACCGGCAAAGAGCTGTTTGCCCGCGCGCTGCACGCCAGCAGCTCAAGGTCCGCCGGGCCATTGGTGGTGGTCGACTGCACGGGCCTGACGGAGAACCTGCTGGAAAGCGAGCTGTTCGGCTATGAAAAAGGCGCCTTCACCGGCGCCTTGCAACGCAAGACCGGCCTGGCCGAAGCGGCGCATGGCGGTACCTTGTTTCTGGACGAGATCGGCGAGGTGCCGCTGGCCATGCAGGTCAAGCTGTTGAGGTTGATCGAGTCCGGCAGCTTTCGTCCGGTGGGCAGCCTGAGAACCGTGCACTCGGATTTTCGCCTGGTGGCTGCCACCCACAAACCGATCAAGGACATGGTCGCCGAAGGCAGTTTTCGCCAGGACCTGTTTTACCGCATCAGCGCATTCCCGATTCGCTTGCCCGCTCTGCGCGAACGCAGCGAAGACCTGCCATTGCTCATCGATAGCCTGCTGCAACGCACCTCACAGGGCGCTGCGCCGCGCATCGATGCCCACGCCATGAAACTGCTGAGCCACTACCACTACCCGGGCAACATCCGCGAACTGCGCAACATCCTTGAACGCGCCCGACTGTTTACCGATGACGGCATCATTCGCGCACAGGACTTGCCCGCAGAGGTACGTGGGCATCAAGAGGAGAGCGGCCTGGCTTACCGCAAAACGGATGACAGCCTGGAAAAACTCGCCCACGCGCTACGCGTATTCAACGGCTCGCGCAGCGAACTGGCCAGAGAGCTCGGGCTAAGCGAGCGCACGTTGTATCGGCGCTTGCGCGCGCTGGGGGTTTCGGGCTGATACGCAAGCCTGCTTTGGATTCTGGCCGGAGGTCGTGGGAGCGGACCGGGCGACGCTTCGCTCGTCCGGGATCTCTCGGTTTTCGTGGGAGCGGACTCGTCCGCGAACTGCCGGGAACCGGCAGTAAACCGGTGCATACGTTACATCAGGTACAACCGAGGTTGTCTGGATCAGGGCCGCTTCGCAGCCCATCGCGGACAAGCGAAGTGTCGCCCGGTCCGCACACAGCCTTCGGCCAGAATCAAAAGCGGACTTGTGCGCAACCCCAAGCGCCTTACTTGAACGTCACAACCCCACCGGCCAGTGACTCGACCCGTGCCAGCGACTCCACGCGATAGCCTTGTGCATCCAGTTCGGCACGGCCGCCCTGGAAGGATTTCTCGATCACGATACCCAGACCTGCGACGGTGGCGCCGGCCTGTTTGATGATCGAGATCAGCGCTTGCGAGGCTTTGCCGTTGGCCAGGAAGTCATCGATGATCAGCACGTTGTCTGTGCTGTTCAGATGGCGCGGCGAGATGGCGACGGTGCTTTCCACCTGTTTGGTGAACGAGTACACGGTCGCCGACAGCAGGTTTTCAGTCAGGGTCAGGGACTGATGCTTGCGCGCGAAGATCACCGGTACGCCCATGTTCAGGCCGGCCATGACCGCTGGCGCGATGCCGGACGCTTCGATGGTCACGATCTTGGTCACGCCTGCGTCGGCGAACAGGCGGGCGAATTCGTCACCGATGGCTTTCATCAACGCCGGATCAATCTGATGGTTGAGAAACGCATCGACCTTCAGCACCTGATCGGACAGTACGATGCCTTCTTCGCGAATCTTCTTGTGCAGTGCTTCCACTTCAATTCCTTGGCTGCGCCATTGCGCAATAAATGATCAATTTCGTGTGTCGGCTAGCGTTTCAGCATGGCGCGTATGTCGGCGAGTGCGGTGTTGCCGCGCACCGCTTTAACTTCCGTAGGCGTGTCATCGTTGCCTTCCCAGGCCAGATCGTCCGGGGGCAGCTCGTCCAGAAAACGGCTGGGCGCGCAGTCGATGATTTCGCCGTACTGCTTGCGCTTGGCGGCGAAGGTGAACGCCAGGGTCTGCCGCGCGCGGGTAATGCCCACGTAGGCCAGACGGCGCTCTTCTTCGATGGTGTCGGCTTCGATGCTGGAGCGGTGCGGAAGGATCTCTTCTTCCATGCCCATGATGAACACGTACGGAAACTCCAGGCCCTTGGACGCGTGCAGGGTCATCATCTGTACGCCTTCGGCACCGTCTTCCTCTTCCTGCTGACGCTCGAGCATGTCGCGCAGGACCAGCTTGCCGATGGCCTCCTCAATGGTCATACCGCCTTCTTCGTCCTTCTCCAGCGTGTTTTTCAACGCTTCGATCAGGAACCAGACGTTGCTCATCCGGTAATCGGCCGCCTTTTCGCTGGAGCTGTTCTGGCGCAGCCAGTTCTCGTAATCGATGTCCATGACCATGCTGCGCAGCGCGGCGATCGGGTCGTTCTGTGCGCATTGCTGGCGCACGCCGTCCATCCAGCGCTTGAAACGCTGCAAACGGTCGGTGTAGCGGCTGTCCAGGTGCTCGCCCAGGCCGATTTCTTCGGTGGCGGCGTACATCGACACTTTGCGCTCGGTGGCGTAGTTGCCAAGTTTTTCCAGCGTGGTCGAGCCGATTTCCCGGCGCGGCACGTTGATGACCCGCAGGAAGGCGTTGTCGTCGTCGGGGTTCACCAGCAGGCGGAAGTAGGCCATCAGGTCTTTGACTTCCTGACGCCCAAAGAAGCTGTTGCCGCCCGACAGGCGATACGGCACTTGGTGGTGCTGCAATTTCAGCTCGATCAGCTTGGCTTGATAGTTACCGCGATAGAGGATGGCGAAGTCGCTGTAAGGCCGGTCGGTGCGCAGGTGCAGGGTAAGGATCTCCATCGCCACCCGCTCGGCTTCGGCGTCTTCGTTACGGCAGCGGATCACGCGGATTTCGTCACCATGGCCCATCTCGGACCACAATTGTTTTTCAAAGGCGTGCGGGTTGTTGGAGATCAGCACGTTGGCGCAGCGCAGGATACGGCTGGTGGAGCGGTAGTTCTGCTCCAGCATGACCACTTTCAACGACGGATAGTCGTCCTTGAGCAACATCAGGTTTTCTGGCCGCGCGCCGCGCCAGGCGTAGATCGACTGGTCGTCGTCGCCCACCACGGTGAACTGGTTGCGCGAGCCGATCAGCAGTTTCACCAGCAGGTACTGACTGGCGTTGGTGTCCTGATACTCGTCCACCAGCAGGTAGCGCACCTTGTTCTGCCATTTTTCCAGAACGTCGGGGTGCTCCTGGAACAGCTTGACCGGCACCAGAATCAGGTCATCAAAGTCCACTGCGTTGTACGCCTTGAGCGTGCGCTGGTAGTGGGTGTAGACGATGGCGGCAGTCTGCTCCTTGGGGTTGCGAGCGTTTTCCAGGGCCTCGGCAGGCAGGATCAGGTCGTTTTTCCACGAGCCGATCATGTTCTTGATTTCGTCGACACCGTCGTCGCCCGAGTACTCTTTTTGCATAATGTCGGTCATCAAGGCCTTGACGTCGGTCTCGTCAAAGATCGAAAACCCCGGCTTGTAGCCCAGCCGCGTGTGTTCCTTGCGGATGATGTTCAGGCCCAGATTGTGGAAGGTCGAGACCGTCAGGCCACGCCCTTCACCGCCCTTGAGCAGCGTGCCGACGCGCTCTTTCATCTCGCGCGCGGCCTTGTTGGTGAAGGTCATGGCGACGATGTATTGAGCGCGGATGCCGCAGTTCTGGATCAGGTGGGCAATTTTGCGGGTGATCACACTGGTCTTGCCGGAACCGGCACCGGCGAGCACCAAAAGAGGGCCGCCGACGTAGTTCACGGCTTCCTGCTGCCGGGGATTGAGTCGGGACATGGCGGTATGAAGAGTCGTCTGTAAAAAAGGTCGGGCATTTTAACAGGCCCACGCGTTTGTGCAGCGATCATCGTAGGCAGTCAGTGGCGGCTATCTAATTTTTCTGGTTTTGTTACATTTGCGCCGCGACGCGACGATACGTGTATCTGTCGCGCTCCCTGAAGAGTGCGGCCACCGATTTTTCCTTTGTACTTAGGAAGTTAGATTGCCTACACCTGTCGAACCCCTGCGATTGCTTTTATTGGCACACGAGCCTTTCTGGCAGGCGCTTCTGAACGGTTGCGCCGCCGCACCGGGCGGCAATGTGATACTGCTGCATGGCGCGAACTGGGATGTTTTCAGTGCCCGGTACGGCAGCGAGCGCAATACCGTGCTGCTGACCACGCCCGACCTGCTGCCCAAAACCGGAACCTGCCTGCTGCCGACCGTGGTGTTGCTGGAAGAGGAACCGCTGGTCGGACCGAGCGGTGTCAGCGACTGGCTGGTGCGTGACACGTTGACCGGCGATGTCCTGCGCCGCTGCCTGCGTTACGTTCATGAGCGCAGCCGCCTGGAAGACACCTTGCGACGTCTGGCCGGTCAGGATCCGTTGACCGGCATCGCCAACCGTCAGGGTTTTCAGGCGCTGCTGGCCAGTCGTCTGGCAGAGGGCGGCAGCCTGGCGCTGGGGCATCTGGACCTGGACAACTTCCGCCACGCCAACGATTCGCTCGGGCATCAGGCCGGCGACCGGCTGATTCTGCAAGTGGTAGCGCGCCTGAAAAACCAGCTCGATGCCGGCGACCAGATCGCCCGTCTGGGCGGTGATGAATTTGCCCTGCTGATTGATACACGAACCGCCCCCGCACGCGCCCTGCAACTGGCCGAACGTATCACCGACGTGCTGGCCGAGCCTTACTGGGTGGATGGCGAAAGCCTGCTGCTCGGCTGCAGCCTGGGCATTGCGCACTCACCAACCCGCCCCGAAGCCGACCCGCTGATGTGGCACGCGCATATCGCCATGCGCCAGGCCAAAAGCATGCAGGGCTGCACCTTCCACCTGTTCGACGAGCGCATCAATCGCAATGCGCGCAGCCTCGCCGACCTGGAAGGTGAGCTGCGACGGGCCTTGCGCCGCGACGAGATGGAGCTGCATTACCAGCCGCGGCTGTGCCTGGACACGGGCCGTATTGTCGGCCTCGAAGCGCTGGTGCGCTGGCGTCATCAAGAACGCGGGCTGTTGCCACCCAGTGAGTTCGTGCCACTGGCCGAGCAAAGCGGCCTGATCGTGCCACTCGGCTACTGGGTCATCTTCCGGGCCTTGAAAGACATGCAGGCCCTGCGCGAGCAAGGCCTGGCGCCGCTGCACATGGCGATCAACCTGTCGTTCCGGCAGTTTCAGGACAGTCAGCTGTTGCCGACGCTCAATCGCCTGATCGAAGAGCACAACGTCGACGCGCACTGGCTGGAGTTCGAACTGACCGAAACAGCGGTGATGCGCCGCAGCGACCAGGTCAGACAGACCATGGAAGCGTTGGGCCGGCTGGGCGTGCGGTTTTCACTGGATGACTTCGGCACGGGCTATTCGTCGTTCATGCACCTCAACAGCCTGCCCATTGCGCTGCTCAAGGTCGACATGGGCTTTGTCGAGCAGATGGAAGCACGCGAAGAGAACCGCAAGCTGGTCAACGCCATGATCACGCTGGCGCACAACCTCAATCTGGAAGTGGTCGCCGAAGGCGTCGAGACCACCGGGCAGCTGGAGCTGTTACGCAGTTTCGGCTGCAATCAGGTGCAGGGCTACCTGATCAGCAGGCCGCTGCCGATGGAGCAACTACTGACGTACCTGCGCCTGGAAGCCAGTCAGGCCGATGCTTCTCAGTCTGGCTGAGACAGTGCGCTGGCTTAGCCAGGCTAAGCCGCGCCGACGGCTTCCTTGCGCAACAGGCGGGCGGTCTTCCATTCAAACGCGTATGTCAGCGCCACGGCCGAGCAGAACAGGCCCAGCGCCAACCCCCACCAGACACCCGACGCACCGCCGTCAGCATAAAAACCCAGCAGCCATGCGGCAGGCGCGGCGATCAGCCAATAGCAGCCGAGCCCGATCAGGAATGTGGTGCGGGCATCCTTGAGCCCGCGAATCGCGCCCATGGCGATGGTCTGGGTGCCGTCGAAAAACTCGAACCAGGCTGCAATGGCCAGCAGTTTTGCGGCCAGCACGACAATCTCGGCAAACGCCGGGTCATCAAGGTCCAGAAACAGGCCGATGACCCAATGCGGGGCCAGCCAGAAAAAAATGCCGAACAGCAGCATCACGCTGCCGCCAAAACCGATGCCCAGACGGCCTGCCGTGCGCGCCATCAGTATGTTGCCGGCACCGTAGTGCTGGCCGATACGCATGGTCACTGCGTAGGAAATGCCCACCGGAATCATGAACGCCATGGACACCGTCTGCAGGGCGATCTGGTGCGCGGCCATCTGCGTGCTGCCCATTGCGCCCATGCAGAACGCCGCAAAGGTGAACAGACCGACCTCGACCGCGTAAGTCCCGCCAATCGGCAGGCCAAGACGCCACAGCTCTTTCAGGTGACTGCGCGAGAGTTTCGACAGCCCCTTGCTGATCCGATACGCCGCGTAGGCGGGGTGCCTTTTGATGTGCCAGGCGAGCGCCAGCGCCATGCAGTTGGTCACAATGGCGGTGACCAGCCCGATCCCCATCAGCCCCAGATTGGGCAGCCCGAGCCACTGATTGATCATCGCGTAATTAAGCACAAAGTTGGCGACAGCCCCAGCCACGCTGATAGTCATCACCGGTCCTGCGCGGCCGAGCGCGCTGGTAAAGCCGCGCAGCGCCATGAAGCTGAGCAGGCCGGGCAGCGCGAAGGGCAGGGTGATCAGAAATTGAGCAGCCATGTGCACGTTGGCTTCGGCCTGCCCTAACTGCAACAGGAACGGCTCGAGATTCCACAGCAGCAGGGCAGCGATCAACGCCATCCCCCACGCCAGCCACAGGCCCGCCTGCGTCAGGCGGGTTACCCCTTCGCTGTCGCCTGCGCCATGCCGAATCGACACCAGCGTACCGACGGCCGCCATCACGCCCACACAGAAGAACGAGATGAAGCTGTATGTGGCAGCGCCCAGACCGCCGCCCGCCAGCGCTTCGGGGCCAATCTTGCCCATCATCACCGTGTCGGTGAAGACCATCAGCATGTGCGCCATCTGTGAGGCGATCAGCGGCCCGGCCAGGCGCAGGATGATCCAGAGTTCTTTTAGGGCGGGCTGCTGCATGTCGGCGGTGCTCTACGGCGGGAGTTCGGATGAGCGCCTATTCTGGGCGTCTGGACGTCGAAGCACAAAACGATAAACCTGATGCTCTGCATGAGTAAAACTCATCTGAACCAATTTGCAGTAAAGTGGCTGCTCATCGCCAGCAGGAAGCTCCGCATGCCTCGTAATCTGCCCCCTCTTTACGCACTAAGGGCGTTTGAAGCCGCCGCACGACACACATCGTTCACGCGGGCGGCTGAAGAACTATCGATTACCCAGAGTGCAGTAAGCCGTCATATCCGCACGCTGGAAGAGCACTTTGCCTGCCGTTTGTTTCAGCGTAACGGGCGCAACTTGCAACTGACCGAGTCGGCACGCACCTTGTTGCCCGGCGTACGCGACGGTTTTCTGGCTCTGGAGCGAGCGTGCAGCACGCTGCAGACCGACGAGGGCATCCTGCGCATGAAAGCGCCATCGACCCTGACCATGCGCTGGCTGCTGGCGCGGCTCAGCCGCTTTCGTCATCTGCAAGTCGGTAACGAGGTGCAACTGACCAGCGCCTGGATGGACATTGATGCCGTGGACTTTACCCGGGAGCCTTTCGACTGCGCGATTCTGCTCAGCCAAGGGCATTTCCCCTCGGACTGGGAAGCCACGCTGCTGTTTCCGGAGTTGTTGATTCCGGTGGGCGCACCGACGTTGTTGCAGGACCCGCCATGGGACGTAGAGCGGCTGGCCAAGGCCGAGTTGCTGCACCCCACACCTGATCGGCGTGACTGGCGCACCTGGCTCAACCGCATGGGTCTGGCAGACCAGGTCTCGCTCAAGGGCGGGCAGGTTTTCGACACGCTTGAACTGGGGATGATTGCGGCAGCGCGTGGTTATGGCGTGTCGATGGGCGATCTGCTGATGGTTGCCGAGGATGTGGCGCAGTCGCGCTTGAGCCTGCCGTGGCGCACGGCGGTGTTCAGTGGCGAGAACTATTACCTGGTGTGGCCACGCACAAGGCCCGGCGCAGAGCGGTTGCGGCGGCTGAGCGATTTTCTTCAGGCAGAAGTGAAAGCAATGGAGTTGCCGTTAGCTGAAATACTGCATTAAAAACTTGTTTAGTATTGAACTGCTATCATTTGTTAATGTCCCGCCTCGCGCTCAAGCAACGATCTTACTGGCCGAAGCACTGCTTAACGACCGCCCATCCGGCGGCTTGAAAACTTTAACTAAAATCAGCTGAATGGTGAGCCACGGATCCGGCGACTCCAATCATTTGGCGTGGAGTCTCTATGTCCAAGCCCCGTACCCGAATTGCCTCGCAACTCGGTATTGCTCTGGCGGTGATCCTGGCAGTTGTCATCAGTGGCAGTACGCTGTTCGCTCTGAGGTCTCTGGACGCGTCCAACCTGGTCATTCGCGAAGAACACATGTCGAGCGAAGCCCGGTTGCTGGCCGATCAGCTCAGCACCTTTCACAGCACACTGCGCGACAGCACCCAGCGCCTGAGCGGCTTGTTCGAGAAGCGCTTCGCCGGTGGCCTGAGCCTGCAGCCCGACAAGCCGGTCACGGTCGCGGGCACTCAGACCCCGGGCCTGTATCTACGCGATACCGCCCTGAACAACGACTTTGCCGAAGTCGACGAATTCCGCTCGATGACCGCAGGCGTCGCGACGATTTTCGTGCGCAGCGGCGACGACTTCATTCGGATCAGCACCTCGTTGAGCAAACAGGATGGCACCCGCGCCATCGGCACCGTGCTGGATCGCAAGGGCACGGCCTACGAGCGTTTGATGGCCGGTCAGAGCTATGTAGGCAAAGCGGTGCTGTTCGATCGCTACTACATGACGCAATACAGCCCGGTTCGCGACAGCAGCGGCAAAATCATTGCCGCGCTGTTTGTAGGATTCGATTACACCGATGCACAGAAAACCCAGTTTGATAACCTGAAGAGCTTCCGCATCGGCTCTACCGGCTCGCTGGCACTGCTTGATGAGAAAGGTACCTGGCTGGTTCCGCCTGCGGGCGTCAAATCCCTCGACGGTGCCGCGAAGGCAGTCGCTGACCTTGCGAGCAAACCGGGCAAGGCACAGTTCTGGAATGAAGGCGGCGATGACTTCTACAGCGTCGGCCAGCCTTTCGCCGGCGGCCCCTGGACAGTCATTGCCAACATGCCGCGCGATGAAATAAGCGAAGTGACATGGAATGTGGGCACCAAGTTGGCCATCGGCAGCTTGCTGGCCATGCTGATTGCTGTCATCAGCGCTATCTGGTTGCTGCGCAGCAAACTGCGTCCGTTGTCGGAACTGGTCCGCCAGGCCGATGCACTGGGCGCGGGCGATCTGAGCGTGCGCCTCAATGTGACCAGCAATGACGAGATCGGCCAGCTGTCCGGCAGCTTCAACAAGATGAGCGAAGCACTGTCCTCCATGGTGTCGCATATTCGTACTGCCGCGCAGGAAGTCAGCAGCCGTGCCCACGCACTGTCCGGCTTGTCTGGCGGCGCTTACGAGGGCATGGAGCAACAGTCCGGCGAGATCACCAGCATGGCCGGCGCCGTTGAGGAATTCAGCGCCACTTCGATGAACATCGCCGACAACATGGGCAACACCGAGCGCCTGGCGCAGGAAAATGCCCAGCAGACCCGCATCGGTCGCACCTCGATGGACGAGGCGTCTTCATCGCTGCAACAGATCGCAACGTCCTTGAGCAGCACCGCCACGGTCATCGACACACTGGGTCAGCGCTCGCAGGAAATCGGCAGCATTGTGGGGGTGATCACCTCGATTGCCGACCAGACCAATCTGCTGGCCCTCAACGCCGCCATCGAGGCCGCCCGTGCCGGTGAACAAGGCCGCGGCTTTGCCGTGGTGGCTGACGAAGTGCGCAGCCTGGCGTCTCGTACTCGCGAGGCGACCGACGAGATTTCCGGCATGATCGCCAGCATCCAGCAGGAAACCGGCAACGCGATCAGCACCATGCAGCAGGGCAACACGCTGATGCAGGAAGGCCTGTCGCTCAACGCCAAAGTCGCCTCGGCACTGGCCCAGATCGACGAACAAAGCCGCTCGGCCGGCCACCAGTTCGCAGCCATCACCACCGCAACCCAGGAACAAAGCAGCACTGCAACGATGCTCAGCAGCAACCTGCAAAGCATCGCCATGGCCAACAGCGAACAACGCCAGGTCATGTCCAACCTCGCCATCACCGCTCAGGAGCTCAATGGCCTGGCGACTGAACTGCGTAATGAGGTTGACCGGTTTCGTTGAGGGCCGCCGGAGCGTGAGGAGCGATAATCTAAACTATCGTGCGGCGCGGCGCAGTCTTGTGACGCATAGCGCTCAAACGTACGCGTAATAATCAGCCAACGATTTATGACACTTTTATTTCAATGACCCCAACCCTGTGCGATGCTGGCGTCAAGGCCAAAGGCCGACTAAAAGCTTAGTAGAGCATTACAGCCTTTCCCGCTCGCTACATGCTGCATCTTTCAATTCATCGCCTGAATGGGCAAACCTCAGGGGGCTTTCAGCATGCTGACCCTGCTCGATTTGCTATCTGCCGTCGCCCTGCTGATCTGGGGCACGCATATCGTGCGTACTGGCATCCTTCGTGTTTACGGGGCACAACTGCGCCGTTTGCTCAGCCAGAACATGTCCAAACGACCACTGGCTTTCATCGCCGGCATTCTGGTGACCGCCATGGTGCAGAGCAGTAATGCCACGGCCATGCTGGTGACATCCTTTGTGGGCCAGGGGCTGATGACGCTGACGCCTGCGCTGGTGATCATGCTCGGTGCCGATGTCGGCACAGCCTTGATGTCCCGTGTACTGACGTTCGACCTGTCATGGCTGTCGCCGCTGCTGATTTTTCTCGGTGTGGTGTTCTTTCTGTCACGCAAGCAGACCCGCGCCGGTCAGTTGGGCCGGGTCGGTATCGGCCTGGGGCTGATCGTGCTGGCGCTGCAATTGATCGTCGCCGCTGCCGCGCCGATCACTCAGGCGGCCGGGGTCAAGGTGCTGTTTGCCTCGCTGACGGGTGACCTGCTGCTGGATGCGCTGGTGGGCGCGATGTTCGCGTTGATCTCCTACTCCAGCCTCGCGGCGGTGTTGCTGACGGCTACCCTGGCAGGTACGGAAGTCATTGGCCTGCCGGTAGCGATCGGCCTGGTGATCGGCGCCAACATCGGCAGCGGCCTGCTGGCGTTTCTCAGCACCAGCATGCAGAACGTTGCTGGCCGGCAGGTTGCCCTCGGCAGCCTGCTGTACAAACTGTTCGGCCTGCTGCTGATCATTCCGGTGCTCGACCCGCTGGTTGCCTGGATCGACACGCTGGGCTTTCGTCCGCAAGAGTTGGTGATCGGCTTTCACCTGATCTACAACACGGTGCGCTGCCTGATCATGCTGCCCACGGTCGGCCCGATGGCGCGGCTGTGCGCAGGCTTGCTGCCACAGCAAAACGAGGTTGGCGGGCTGGCCAAGCCTCGGCATCTGGACCTGACCGCGCTGGCGACACCCAGCCTCGCACTGGCCAACGCCGTGCGCGAAACGCTGCGCATGGGCGACCTGATCGAGAGCATGCTCAGTTCGATGCTGGCCGTGCTGCGCGGTACGCAAACGGCGGTCACTCAGGAAGTACGGCGTCTGAACGATGACGTCGAAGCACTGTACAGCGCGATCAAACTGTACCTGGCGCAAATGCCACGGGAAGACCTCGGCGAGCACGACAACCGGCGCTGGGCTGAAATCATCGAGCTGACCATCAACCTGGAACTGGCCAGCGGCCTGATCGAGCGCATGTTGCGCAAGATCCAGCAGCAGAAAACGTCGCATCGTCGCTCATTCTCAGAGGTCGGGCTTGAAGAGCTTGCCGATCTGCAGGTTCAGTTACAGTCGAATCTGCGCTTGGGCCTTTCAGTATTTCTCAGCGGCGACGAAGAAAGCGCGCGGCAATTGCTGCGTGAGAAGCGCCGGTTCAGGGCGCAGGAGCGTCGCCTGGCGCACGCGCATGTCAGCCGTCTGCGACAAAAAGTCGTGCAGAGTATCGAGACCAGTTCGCTGCACCTGGAGCTGATTGCCGACATGAAGCGCCTCAACTCGCTGTTTTGCAGCAGTGCCTACGTGGTGCTGGAAACGTCCGACACCGGGGCCTTGTCGAGTGAGGGCCAGCCCGAACGATCACTGTGAACGTAAGGGCAGGTATGAAGTCTTTTAAACATACCGGCCCGCCAGGAAAGCTGTTTTATGCGTTGCCTGCTGTTCGCTTGTCTGCTTTTCGGTTCACTCCCCTCGTTTGCCCTTGACCGCCTTCAGGTCGAGGGCTACCTGCTGCCCAACGGTTTGCAGGTCTTGCTCAAACCTGGCTATGAAAAGGGTCACGTCGCCATTCGCCTGGTGGTGGGGATCGGCTTTGACGATTTCCCCTGTCAGGACAAGGAGCTGCCGCACCTGCTGGAACATCTGCTGTTCAGCGGTATTGATGACAGCGGCGAAGGCGGGCTGGAGGAGCGCATGCAGGCGCTGGGCGGCGAGTGGAATGCCTTCACCAGCAACGCCGATACCACGTTTGTGATCGAAGCGCCTGCGCGCAATCAACGCAAGGTGCTGGACCTGTTGCTGGAAATCATGACCCGCACAGAGCTCAGTCAGGCGCGTCTGGACGGCGTCAAACGCGTGGTCGAGCGCGAAGACGGCGGGCATTTTTCACACTTGCAGCGCCTGCTGGACCGCCGAGACTCAGGCCGCAGCGCCATCAGCCAACTGGCGGTGGAGATGGGGCTCAAGTGCGCCGAGCGTCCCGAGGTGGACGGCATCAAGCTTGAGCACATCGAAGACGTATTCGCCAACTGGTATGCGCCCAACAACATGACGCTGATCGTGGTCGGCGATCTGGACAAGCTCCTGCCGGCCTATCTGGAGCGCACCTACGGCAAACTCGCACCTACCGACCCGATTGATCACCCACCGTTGGCACCAGGCAGCGGCTCGGCACAAGCGCGACAAGAGTTGCAGCGCGGCGGGCTGGGCGAGAGCGCCAAGCTGCACCTGATCTACCCCGAGCCACAGCTTGACGACCAGCACGACGAAACATGGGACTTGGTCAAGGCTTACCTGGACTCGGCGCTCTACACCGAACTGCGCCTGAAACGCAGCCTGTCCTATGGGCCGTCTGCCGAGCGCGAAGTGTTCGGCGATGTGGGGTTTCTGAGCCTCAATGCCGACGTCGAACGCAATGATGCCGATGAAGCCGAGCGGGATATTCGGGCACTGGTTGAGCGCCTGCAAAAAGACGGTATGCAGCCCGCCACGTTTGCGCGGCTGCAGCAGCTCGCCATCGACCGGCAATCGTGGGCCACGCAAGGCAATAGTGCGCTGGCCGACTATTATTGGAGCGCGCTCAACGATTACGAAAAGGGCCGTTTCGAGGATCCGGCCAAGCGCATCAAGGCGGTCAAGCTGGAAACCGCCAACCAGGCCATGCGCCAGTTACTCGCACAGCCAGGCTATATGCGCATCGAAAAACCGCTGTTCAGCTATGACGGCCTGTACTGGTTGGTAGGTGGCGTGCTGGGCCTGATCGTGCTGCTGGCCGTGTGGCGCTGGCGGGCACGGGGCAAAAAATAGAATTCTGACGCCGACCTGCACCCTTGGTGCGTGCCGCGCGCAGCGTTTGTTAAGCTGCGCGTTTTTTGTATGCTTCAAACCGAGTGAACAACTGAAATGCGTGATCTGAACCGCTTTGTGACACCCGTGCTCGACTTGATGCAGCGCTACCCGGGGCTCATTGCGGCGTTCGGTTTCGTGTCCGGTATCGCCAGCTTCATTCTGGTCGACCGCCAGGAAGGGCTGGCGACCTGGATCGCCGTGGTGATGCTGATCAGTTGGCTGTGGCTGATGGTCGAAAACACCATGGTCGGGTTGCTCAACAAGGCATTGGGCCGCGAGATTCCGCAAGGCCTGCTGCGCTACGGCACGCAGATGATCCACCAGGAAAGCCTGTTTTTTGTGCTGCCGTTCTTTTTCATCACCACCACCTGGAACAGCGGTCAGGCGGTGTTCACGGCGGCACTCGGGGCGGCCGGGCTGATCTCGATCATCGACCCTTTGTACTACAAATGGCTGGCACCCAAACGCTGGCTGTTCATGACGCTGCACACGCTGACCCTGTTCGCTGCACTGCTTACCGCGCTACCGATCATTCTGCACCTGACCACCGCCGAGAGTTACAAACTGGCGCTGGGCGTGGCGATGCTGTTGTCGGTCCCCAGCCTGATGTCGACCTTCGCACTGAATACCTGGCGTAATGCGCTGACGGTGATCACGATGATTCTGGCCATTGGCGCTGCGGGCTGGCTGCTGCGTTCGTGGGTACCACCGGCGACTCTTTGGCTGACCGAAGTGGCCGTCAGCCCGGATTTCGATAACAAGAACCGGACGCCGGGCGACAGCATCTCGCTGATCAGCGTCAAACAGCTGCGCAATGGCGGTTTGTACGCCTACACCGCTATCAACGCGCCACGCGGCCTGGACGAGCGCATCTACCATGTCTGGTGGCACGAAGGTAAGGAGATGGACCGCATTGCCCTGGATATCCACGGTGGGCGCAAGGAAGGCTATCGCGCCTGGACCCGCAAGCAGAATTTCCCGGAGGACGTGACAGGGCGCTGGCAGGTGCGGGTGTTGACCGAGGACGGTCAGATGATCGGCGTACTGCGCTTCGTGGTGACCGACAACGATCAACCGGCCGTCAAGCGACCGACCGGGCGGATCATCAAACTCAAGCCGGGTGGCGACTCGAGCGACGAGGCTGCGCCTGAATCGGCACCGGCACAACCTGAGGCAAGCCAGCCGAAGCCAGAGGCTCCGGCGCCTGCTCCGGCTGAGTCAGCGCCCGCAACGCCGGCTCAGTGACGCCTCAGGTGGCGGTGGCACCAAAGAACCAGTAGCAGACGAAGATTGCCGCAACCACGCCGGAAAACTCCGCCAGCAACGCACAGCCCACTGCGTGTCGGGCGCGCTGGATGCCCACGGCACCGAAGTACACCGCCAGCACGTAGAACGTGGTTTCGGTACTGCCCTGAATCGTCGCGGCCGCCAGTGCGGCGAAGCTGTCCACGCCCTGAGTCTGCATGGTTTCGATCAGCAGCGCCCGGGCCGCGCTGCCAGAGAATGGTTTGACCATCGCGGTCGGCAGCGCATCGACGAAGCGTGTGTCCAGCCCCAGCCACTCCACCACATGCCGAATGCCTTCCAGACCGAAGTCCAGTGCGCCGGATGCGCGCAGCACGCCGACCGCGCAGAGCATGGCGACCAGATAAGGCAGCAGGCTCTTGGCGACATCGAAGCCTTCTTTCGCGCCTTCAACGAACGCTTCGTAGACCAGCACTTTGCGCAACGTGCCTATCATCAGAAACATCATGATCAGGCCGAACAGCGTGAGGTTGCCAAGAATCGACGACAGGCCCGCCAGTGCTGTGGCCGACAGTGTGCCGAGAAAGGCCATGAACGCACCGAGCAGCAGTGCGCCGGGGATCAGGTAGGCGAGCACCACCGGGTCCCAAAGGCGCAGGCGCTGCATGAATGCCACCGACAACAGGCCGACAAACGTCGAGACGCTGGTGGCCAGCAGGATAGGCAGAAACACCAGGGTTGGATCGGGAGCACCTTGCTGGGCGCGGTACATGAAGATTGTCACCGGCAGCAGGGTCAGGGATGAAGCGTTGAGCACCAGAAACAGGATCTGCGCGTTACTGGCGGCGGTCTTGCTCGGATTGAGCTCCTGCAACGAGCGCATGGCCTTCAGGCCGATAGGCGTGGCCGCGTTATCGAGCCCCAGAGCGTTGGCAGCAAAGTTGAGGGTGATCAGGCCCAGCGCAGGGTGGCCTGGCGGGACTTCCGGCATCAGACGCAGAAACAGCGGCCCGAGCACCTTGGCCAGCCAGTCGACGATCCCGGCCTTCTCTGCAATGCGCAAAAAGCCCAGCCACAGCGTCAGGGTGCCGAACAACAGCACCATGACTTCGACCGAGAGCTTGGCCATGGCGAAGATGCTTTCGACCATCGCCGCAAAAATCCCCGCATTGCCGCCCACCAGCCACTGCACCAGCGCAGAAATCGTCGCCACGACAAAAAAAACAAGCCACAGGCCATTGAGCATCGGATAAGTCCTTCACAAGATGCGGCGATGATAACGGCGGGGTGCGCTGGAGGGAAATCGGCTGACGCCGCGCAGCGCAATCAAGACCGGACGCAGAGCGTCCAGAACGGCATGCGACGCGGAGCGTCGCACGATCATTGAAAAATTTCGGCACGACAGTTGGGATTAT
>NZ_ATDK01000271.1 GCF_000444135.1 Pseudomonas avellanae BPIC 631 | reverse complement strand
TGCGCTCCGACTGCCTGTCCAAGTGGACGTGGGGCAGGTGTCCAAGTGAGCTTGGAATGAGTGTCCAAATGATCGTGGGCTGAGTGTCCAAGTGTCGTGGAATCCGCAAATTGAGTTAACAATAAACCCGCGAACGTGAAAAAAGCGTGAACTGCCGGATACAATTTTCAAACAAATGAAATCAGGGTTCGCCGTCCCAGTAATCGACGTTTTCAGTGGTCCGCTGGTTGGAGGTGAACACGCGTGCCCCGTTGGCTGAAACCATCGCCTGATACTTGCCGGAGTCCGGGTATTCACACACCTCGGGCGTCTCCCGCGTGCTGATCGACAGGTACTTCAGCGGTGCCTGTGACGTGTTGATGATCTGATGGGGGTATTCAGGACCCGCCGGAATAAACAGGACGTCGCCCGTCTTGATCGGAAGCATCTCGCCGGCAACACGCAAACTGCCTTCGCCCTCGATGATCACGAACATTTCTTCCTGAGCGTGATGGAAATGATAAGGGCATGAGCGCTTGCCGGGCGCGACGACGTCGATGGAAGCCCCAAGCTTGTGTGCCACAGTCCCGGTGCCGAGGCGCGCTGCTGTGCTTTCATACAGCGGCTCACGAACTTCATGTTCGAGTGACGCTTCATTGAAATTGCGGATCAGACGAGACGCCAGTTCACGTGCGCGGTCATTCATTAGGGTGAAGGCTCTGGGGTAGTTCAGGAGAGGGTACTTTAGACCAGTGAAGGCAGGGGTGATTTTCCAGAGTAGTCAGCACACCGTCAGTAGGCCTGGGTCGTCTCGATGTGGCGGTGACTAAGACCGTTGTGCCCTGATTGCCTCAAGCAAGGCCTTGGTCTCATCAGATCCAGCCTTTACCTCCTCCATGAGGTTTTTCACGTCTTGTGCATTAGCCGCTTGCTCGTACCCGGATTGAAAGATTGAACCGGCGCTGCCAATAATCGTGGAGTTCGCACCCCAGAGGCCTAAAACGGTTGCAACCCCGATCGCGAGAGTCGCCAGAACGGTGTTTCGGTTAGAGCTTTTCACTTCCTTGAGAAGCTCGGGCAGAATGGTTGAAAAGCCAGCGATGGTGGTCGAAAAACCAGCAAGGGTGTTTGAAAAACCATCGACCTTGCTGCTTACCTGCTCGAAGGAAGCATTGATTGCATCAAGCTTTGCATCCATCAGGCGATTTGTCGCTTCAAAACGCTCCGAGTAAAGCCTGTCGCGCGCCTCTTGCTCACGGCGGTAGGCTTCATGCTCGCGCGCCGCCCACTCGTACCTCTGAAGCTCCGCTTGCTCCATTCGATCAATACGCTTGTCCATCCTGTTCTCGATGGCAGAGAGCGTATCCTTCATCTCATTGCGCGTGATCTCGGTCATGACTGGAGTATCTCCCTTCGGGGTCTTCATGTCAGCTCTTGTAATCGACAGCCGTGGCGAGGGCAGATGGTTTCTTGTGAATATGAGACCGCACTCACTCATCGGCAGACGTCTCTGCGTCTTTCAGTAGCCAGTTGCCTATGAACCTGGCCGAATGAGCACGCTGCATGCCGCAGTTGTTGCACATAAGCATGACGGATTCCTGTGTCATCCCCGATTGGGTCAGCACGACCTCTGAGTGCTCGAACGAGCCGACAGGTATTTCCCAGGACTGCGCGCTGCACGATGCGCACGCACTCATTGCCTTGACCCCTTTCAAAAACCGGATCACGTCATCAAAAAACAATTTGGGCGCATCTGCATCGAGCATCCGTTCATCCACAGGCATACATAAATCCTTTTGAATCCTTTAATTCCATTACAGCGCGGGGGTATCTCTGCCCTGCGACCGTCGTGACCTTCCGGGGAATGATTATGGCCAAACTCCATGGTTTATGAAGGGGCCACTTTTCGACGCGATGTTGCTGGTTCTGCGCTGGGTTGGCGTAGGCAGCCTGGAATGTAGGTCGTAGAGAGGTCGCTTTGACTGCGATTTTTTTGGAGGGGGTGGGGCAGAAATGGTAGCGCTGTCCCATATCGATCCCACGGCCATTTTTTCAGACCCCAGAAACCACAAAACCCCTGAAATTCTTCAATGAATTCAGGGGTTTAGCGTGTTTCAAATATGGCGGTGAAGGAGGGATTCGAACCCTCGATACAATTTCTTGTATACACACTTTCCAGGCGTGCTCCTTAAGCCACTCGGACACCTCACCGTATCTCGACGACACGTTGTGTCTGTCGAGGCGCGCTAATGTAGTCGAAAGCTTTTCCTAACGCAAAACTTTTTTTCAGATTTTTCATGTGGTTAAGCAAATAAATGCTTATTCGCCAGCAAAAAGCCCTGGCAGGCGATGCGGCCCTTGTGTGCAGGGCCGCTTGCCATAGGTGGTTCAGGCGCTGAAGCCGCCGTCGATCGTCAGGCTGGCGCCGGTTATGTAGCCCGCTTCCGGGCCTGCGAGGTAGGCGACGAAGCTGGCGATTTCCTCGCTTTTGCCGTAGCGGGGGAGTGCCATCAGCGCTTTCAGGCTTTCGGCGAATTCGCCGTGTTCCGGGTTCATGTCGGTGTCGACCGGGCCGGGCTGGACGTTGTTGACGGTGATGCCTTGCGGGCCTAGGTCGCGGGCCATGCCTTTGGTGAGGCCGATCAGCGCCGATTTGCTCATGGCGTAGGTAGCGCCGCCTGCAAAGGGCATGCGGTCGGCGTTGGTGCTGCCAATGTTGATGATGCGACCGCCTTCTTCCATATGCCGGGCGGCTTCCTGGCTGGCGATAAACACGCTGCGCACGTTGATGGCCAGGGTTTTGTCGAAGTCCTGCATGCTGAACTCGTTGAGCGGTGCGATGGCCAGCACGCCGGCGTTGTTGACCAGAATGTCCAGCCTGCCCAGGGTTTCGGCGGTGGTCTGCACGGCCTCGCGGATGGCTTTCTCATCGGCGCTGTCTGCGCGAATGGCCAGTGCCCGTCCGCCATTGGCATTGATGCTGTCCTGAATCTCCAGTGCGTTGACTTCAGAGTTCACGTAGGTAAACGCGACGGCCGCGCCTTCCTTGGCCAGGCGGTTGACGATGGCTGCGCCAATGCCCCGAGAGCCGCCTTGCACCAAAGCGACTTTGCCAGCGAGTTTGAGGTGTTCGATCATGATGTTCTCCGTTGGGCAGGTCTCGGACAGGCCAGAAGCCGTCTACGATTGCGACCAGAATAGACCCTGATTGCGATAGTCTCCCTGAACCAAACGTTCGGACTGATTCGTCATGGATATTCAAAGCAACAGCGCGTTGATCCTGATCGACATGCAGCAGGGCATCAATCACCCCAAACTGGGGCGGCGTAACAACCCTCAGGCCGAGGCGAATATAGGCGCGCTGCTGGATGCCTGGCGACAATCCGGGCGGCCGGTGATTCACGTCCGGCATTTCTCGACCTCGCCCCAATCGGTGTTCTGGCCCGAGCAGTCGGGTGTCGAGTATCAACCTGCGTTCGTGCCGCACGCCGATGAACGGGAGCTGAGCAAGCAGGTGCCTGACGCGTTTTGCGGGTCGTTTCTGGAAATGTGGCTGCGGTCCGACGGGATCAGGCAGGTGGTCATTGTCGGGGTGATTACCAACAATTCTGTCGAGTCCACCGCGCGCAGCGGCGGCAATCTCGGGTTTGAAGTGGTGGTGGCGCATGACGCCTGTTTTACCTTCGACCAGAAGGATTTCTTCGGCACGCCGCGCAGTGCCGAAGACGTGCATGCGATGTCGCTGGCCAACCTGCACGGCGAATACGCCACGGTCCTGTCCTGCGTGCAGGTTCTCCAGCACGCTGCCGCCCACTAAACTCAGCTCACTTGCGGGTCTTCTTTGGCGCGGCAGGCAAGGGCGCGAACAGGGCCTGCAGGTCTTCATCGCGCAGCTTCCAGTCGCCGGTGGTACGGCCATCCAGTACGCCGGCTGCCAGCGCGGATTTTTCCCGTTGCAGGCGCTGGATTTTCTCTTCCACGGTGCCGCGCGCGATCATCTTGTAAACGAACACCGGCTTGTCCTGGCCGATGCGGTAGGCGCGGTCGGTCGCCTGATTTTCCGCTGCCGGGTTCCACCATGGGTCGTAGTGGATCACGGTGTCGGCCGCGGTCAGGTTGAGGCCCGTACCACCGGCTTTCAGGCTGATCAGGAAGATCGGCAGCTTGCCGCTCTGGAAATCGTGAATCGGCGTGCGTCGGTCGCGGGTCGAGCCGGTCAGCAGGGCATAGGCAATGCCGCGCTGTTTCAGTTCTTCTTCGATCAGGCTCAGCATTGAGGTGAACTGCGAGAACAGCAGTATCTTGCGGCCCTCGGCCAGCAGTTCTTCGAACATTTCCATCAGGCTGTTGAGCTTGCCTGACGTGCCTTGTTTGCTGTTGACCGGCATGTCGTGGTTGACCAGCCGCAGGTCGCAGCACACCTGACGCAGCTTGAGCAGCGCCTCGAGAATGATGATCTGGCTACGCGCCACGCCCTTGCGGGTGATCTCGTCCCTGACCTTCTTGTCCATCGCCAGGCGCACGGTTTCGTACACATCGCGCTGGGCGTCGTTGAGGTCGACCCAGTGAATGATTTCGGTCTTGGGCGGCAGCTCGGTGGCGACCTGTTCCTTGGTGCGGCGCAGCAGGAACGGCTTGATGCGCGCATTGAGGTGATGCAGGCGGTCCTGATTGCCGTGCTTTTCAATGGCCGTGCGGTAGTTGCTGTTGAATTCCTTGCTGTTGCCCAGCCAGCCGGGCATCAGGAAGTGGAACAGCGACCACAGCTCGCCCAGGTGGTTTTCCAGCGGCGTACCGCTCAGGCACAGGCGCTGACGGGCAGTGAGGTTGCGCGCGGCCTGCGCGGCCTTGCTGTTGGGGTTCTTGATGTACTGCGCTTCATCGAGAATCAGTACATGCAGCGGCTGCTTTTCGAGCATCTCCATGTCCCGGGGCAGCAGCGCGTAAGTGGTCAGGATCAGGTCGTAATCCTGCAGATTGCCCGCGTCCTGATGGCGATTGGCGCCATACAGCGCCAGCACCTTGAGGTCCGGGGTGAAGTGCTCGGCTTCATCCAGCCAGTTGGGAATCAGGCTGGTCGGCATGACGACCAGCGCAGGGCGGTCGAGGCGTCCGGCCTGTTTTTCCATCAGCAGGTGAGCCAGGGTCTGCAGGGTCTTGCCCAGGCCCATGTCATCGGCCAGCACGCCGCCGACTTCCAGCTCGCGCAACGACTGCATCCAGCTCAGGCCTTCCAGCTGATACGGGCGCAGCGTGGCATTCAGGCCGTCGGGCAGGTTGACCGGCGCGTCCTTGATGTTGATCAGGCGCTCGGCGAAGTGGCGCAGGCGGTCGCCGCCCTGCCAGGTGAGTGGCAGGTCTTCGAGTTGGGTCAGGCGCGCCGCATCGGCCTTGCTCATGCGCAGCGCGTTGTTGCCGTCCTGCCGCCAGTAGAAGTCACCCAATGTCGCCAGTACCGGCTTGAGCCGGCCGTACGGCAGGGCGATCTGCACCGGGCTACCGCCGCTCTGGGTGAAGTGGTTGAGCTGGACCAGCAGTTGTTCTTCATCACCGCGCTTGGCCACCGCCGACGGGCTCATCAGTTCGGGATGGCTGCGGATCAGGTTGATCAGGATCGGCAGCAGGCTCAGGCGTTCGCCGTTGACGATGATGCCCAGCTCCAGGTCGAACCAGTCGCGTTCGGTCTCTTCGTCGATGACTGCATACCAGTCATCTACCGGCGTGACGTCAAAGCCGAATTCTTCCTGAATCTCGATTTCCCAGCCCTGTTCGCGCAATCGTGGCAGGTCATCGAGCACAAAATGCAGCCAGGCCTTGTCGTTGGGCAACTCGTACATGTCGCCCGCGCTGTCAGGCAGCGCCTTGCTCTGCCGGGTGGCGACCTTGAAGCCCAGGTCGGCAAGCTCCTGACGCAGCTGCCGCTCTTTTTCGCCCTGACGACGTATGCGCAGGGTCTCGGTTTCGGTGTGTTCAATGATGTCGCTTTTCTGGTTGACCAGATCACTGCCCAGCGAGCTGACCAGAATGCTCACGTTGGTGGTACCGACGGCGTAATGCTTGCCATAGGCGAAGGCAAGCGCGGCGCGATGTTGAATATGCCGCTGCATGCGCCCGTTACGTGGCTCGTAGGCGCTGAACTCGATGCTGGCCAGAATCAACCTGGGGCGCGGTTGCAGATCATCGATCAGGCGTTCCGGCAGCCGGGGCTTTTGCGCGATCTGCTGCTCGACGTGCTGCTCTGTTTCGCGCTGATGCGAACTCAGCGCGGCTTGCAGCAGTGGCCGGTTTTGCGGGTCCTTTAGAAACAGCAACGCCGCCACGCAGTGCTTGCAGTCGTTGCGTACCGGGCAGGTGCATTTGCAGGTCAGGTAATTCTTGTAGCGATCCGGGTCCTTGAACAGCAGGGTCTGGGTATAGATTTCAAGGCCCGAGCCCCGGCACGCGGTGCGGATGATCTGCGGGCTGGAGTCTTCCAGCACGATGCGTTTTTGCCGGGCGTAGTCGCGCCCCCGCTCAAGCGTTCGATCGTTGAATAAGTCTGTCCAGGCCGAAGCCAGGACTTTTTCGAGAATGGACGACAAGTTTTAAAAGGCCCTACGCCGCAGCGATGCTCAAAAGAAAGGGAGCGCTGTAGCGCCCCTTGCGTACGTAAAGATCAAAGAGGAGAAACTTTGATCAGCAACGCGAGGTTGCCATTGTCCAGATAGGTCAGTTCGCCGTTTTTTACCCTGGCGGTCTGCTTCAATCGCTCACTGCTGATGACCACGCCATGCGGGTCCAGCTGGTTGACCCAGAATTGTGCATCAATATCGGTAAAACGTGCCATCGCCAGGCTCACGGTGCCCTCGATGGGGAAATGCCCGAGCTTCTCTTCACCGCTGCTGACCGCCATTTTGCCTGGCTCGGTGCTGATGGTCTGTTGCCAGGCGCGCTGCATCAGCACTTGATAATTGCCGCTGCCTTGCAGTTTGCTCGCCAGATCATTCAGTGCCGGGCTGCGCTCGTTGCTCGAATCGATCCGCTGCGCGCCCTTGTCCCAGTTTTCCGGGGCAAGCTGGCGGGTCGAGGCCGGCTCGCCGTTTTGACGAAACAGCAGTATTTCGACCTGATACGAGCCGTCGGCGAACGCGGTCGGCGCGACCAGCGTCAGCAGCAGGATCAATGAACGAAACAGACGCATGCGTGAATCCTTCAGGCAGTTTTCGGGGTCAGGCGCTCAAACAGCGCTTCGATCGTGTTGAAGCGCTCTTCAGGGCGCTCCATGGGCACCATGAATTTGAACAGCGTGGCACCTTCGAACTTGTAGCGGTTGGGCTGGCTCTGGATCAGTTTGATCAGGGTCAACGGATCGACCGGGGTTTCGGTCGCGAACTCGATACGCCCACCCTGCGGCCCGCCGTCGACTTTCTTGATGCCCAGTTGTTCGGCTTGCAGTTTGAGCAGGGTAATGCGCACCAGATTCTTGGTCGGCTCCGGCAGCAAGCCGAAGCGGTCGATCATTTCGACTTGCAGGTCTTTCAAGGCGTCCTCGTCAGCGGCGTTGGCAATGCGCTTGTAGAGAATCAGGCGCGTATGCACATCCGGCAGATAGGCTTCCGGGATCAGCGCCGGCACGCGCAGGTTGATTTCCGGCCCGCCGCCCAGCGGCTGATCAAGGTTAGGCTGTTCGCCTTTGCGGATCGACTTGACCGCGCGCTCGAGCATTTCCATGTACAGCGTGAAGCCCACGGCCTGAATCTGGCCGCTCTGGCCGTCGCCGAGCAGTTCGCCAGCACCGCGTATTTCCAGGTCGTTGGTGGCGAGCACGAAGCCCGCGCCGAGGTCCTGGGTGTTGGCAATCGCTTCCAGACGCTTTTCGGCGTCGGAGGTAATCTGTTTGCGTGGCGGTGTCAGCAGGTAGGCATAAGCCTGGTGGTGACTGCGCCCGACGCGTCCGCGCAGTTGGTGCAATTGCGCCAGGCCGAACTTGTCGGCACGTTCGATGATGATGGTGTTGGCGCTCGGCACGTCGATGCCGGTCTCGATGATGGTCGAGGCGATCAGCACGTTGAAGCGCTTGTGGTAGAAATCGCTCATCACCTGCTCGAGGTCGCGTTCACGCATCTGGCCGTGACCAATGCCGATGCGGGCTTCCGGCACCAGTTCGGCCAGGTCCGCCGCGCATTTTTCGATGGTCTTGACGTCGTTGTGCAGGTAGTAGACCTGCCCGCCGCGCAACAACTCGCGCAACAGGGCTTCTTTGATGGTCGGCTTGTTTTGCTCCATGACGAAGGTGCGCACCGACAGCCTGCGCGCCGGTGGCGTGGCGATGATCGACAGATCACGCATGCCCGACACGGCCATGTTCAGGGTGCGCGGGATCGGCGTTGCCGTCAGGGTCAGAATGTCGACCTCGCTGCGCAGCGCCTTGAGCTGTTCTTTCTGGCGGACACCGAAACGGTGTTCTTCGTCGATGATCACCAGGCCGAGGTTTTTGATCTTCACGTCATCCTGCAACAGCTTGTGCGTGCCGATGACGATGTCGATCTTGCCTTCGGCCAGGTTGGCGACGGCTGCGCTGACTTCCTTGGCCGACTTGAAGCGGCTCATGACTTCGACCGTCACCGGCCAGTCGGCAAAGCGGTCGCGGAAGCTGTTGTAGTGCTGTTGGGCGAGCAGGGTGGTTGGCACCAGAATCGCGACCTGACGCCCGCCGTGCACGGCAATGAATGCGGCGCGCATGGCCACTTCGGTCTTGCCGAAGCCCACGTCGCCGCACACCAGGCGGTCCATCGGCCGGGGCGCGAGCATGTCGGCGCGCACGGCTTCGATGGTGGTCTGCTGATCCGGGGTTTCTTCGAACGGGAAACCCGCGCTGAAGGTGGCGTAATCGGCTTTCGGGTCGGCAAACGCATAGCCTTCGCGGGCTGCACGGCGAGCGTAGATGTCGAGCAGTTCGGCTGCCACGTCGCGAACCTGTTCGGCGGCCTTGCGTTTGGCCTTCTGCCAGGTTTCCGAGCCCAGGCGATGCAGCGGCGCCATTTCGTCGTCGCTGCCGGTGTAGCGGGCGATCAGGTGCAGGTTGGCGACCGGGACGTACAGCTTGGCGTCCTCGGCGTAGGCCAGCATCAGGAATTCGGCGACCTGATTTTCGACTTCAAGCGTGGCCAGGCCCAGGTAGCGTCCGACACCGTGATCGATGTGCACCACCGGCGCGCCTTCGCGCAGTTCGGTCAGGTTCTTGATGACGGCGTCGTTATTACCGCCATCGGTGCGTTTCTCGCGACGGCGGCGCTGCATGACGCGCTGGCCGAACAGCGGGCTTTCCGCGACCAGTGCCAGCGCCGGTTGGTCCAGCAGCAGGCCTTCGTCCAGCGGCGCAATGGTGATTGCCAGGCGATCCTTGCCCTCGACGAAGTCCAGCCAGCTGTCGACGGTTTTCGGTCGCAGTTTCAGACGTTCGAGCAGTTCCAGCAGCACTTCCCGGCGTCCTGCGGACTCGGCGGTGAACAGCACGCGACCGGGAAAATCATCCAGAAACTTTGCCAGCGCTGCCAACGGCTGAGTGGCCTTGGCTTCAATCGAAAGGTCCGGCAGGGCCTGGGCCGGGAAGCGCTCGCGTCCGGCTCCAGCGTCGACATCCTGCTGGCTGGCCACCACGCGCGGCCAGTTTTTCAGGCGTGCAAAGCAGTCTTCCACCGGCAGGAACAGCTCGGCCGGGGGTAGCAGCGGCCGGGCTGGATCGACGCGGCGTTCTTCGTAGCGGTTGCGCACGTCGTTCCAGAAATTCTCGGCGGCCTGCTCGATGCCCGGCAGGGAAAACACCTGAGTGTCCTGCGGCAGGTAATCGAACAGGGTCGAGGTTTCTTCGAAGAACAGCGGGATGTAGTACTCGATACCGGCTGGCGTGATACCGCTGCTCAAGTCCTGGAAGATCGGGCTGCGCCGGAAGTCCACGTCGAAGCGTTCGCGGAATCGCGCCTTGAAACGGGTGACTTCTTCTTTCTGTAACGGGAATTCACGGGCCGGCAGCAGGCGTACCGACTCGACCTTGTCGATGGAGCGCTGAGTGTCCGGGTCGAAGGTGCGCAGGGTTTCGATTTCATCGTCGAACAGATCGATGCGAAACGGCAGCTTGCTGCCCATCGGGAACAGGTCGATCAACGCACCGCGCACGGTGAACTCGCCGTGCTCGTAAACCGTATCCACATAACGATAACCGCTGGCTTCCAGACGTGTGCGCATGGCGTTCACGTCGAGCTTCTGGCCGACGTCCAGCACCAGGCTGCTGCCGAGCAGAAATTTGGTCGGCGCGAGTCTGTGTAGGGCAGTGGTGATCGGTACTACCAAAACGCCATGCTCCAGCTCCGGCAGGCGATAAAGGCTGGCGATGCGCTGGGAAATGATGTCCTGGTGCGGCGAAAACAGATCGTAGGGCAGGGTTTCCCAGTCCGGGAAGTGCAGAACCGGCAGCGTGGGCGCAAAAAACTTCAGCTCTTGCTCAAGCCGCTCGGCGCTCTGGCTGTCGGCGGTCAAAAGCAGGGTGAAGCGCTTGGCCGCGCTGGCGGCCTCGGCAATGGCCAGGCTCAGTGCGGCACCGGGAAGATTGCCCCAGTGTTGTTTGCCTGCAGCGGCAGAAAGAAGCGGTAGACGCAGAACTGGCACGGAAGGTCAGGCTCCAGGCGTTGCGACAGGGGCGGCGATTGTAACGGGGGAAGGTGGTGGCTGTCAGTTTTCCGCAGTATTACCACGTATTTACGGGCAAAAATTATGTAGTGCCGGATGATCTGACAGCCGCGCATTGCTCATAAACACTGGCGCGGTCATAATGTAGCCCCTTTTTTCAGCCCCTACATGTGGAAGGTTCCCGTGACTCAGAAGCCCGACCAGTGTCTTGGTGAATGGATTGATCGTGAAGCACTCGCCGAAGCGATGATCCCTCTCATCGGTCAGCTCTACCGCAATAATAATGTGGTGAGTTCGATCTATGGCCGCAGCCTGATCAACCGTTCAGTCATCGCGATTCTCAAAGCCCACCGCTTTGCGCGTCACCGTCAGTCCGATGCGGTTGAGTTGTCCGTACATGAAACGTTCCCGCTTATCAAAGCGATGAGCGAGCTCAAACTGGGTGCCGCTTCGGTGGACCTGGGCAAGCTGGCCGTGAAGTTCAAGACCGAAGGCAATGGCCGCACGCCTGAGCAGTTCGTGCGCGAAGAACTTGCCAGTGTAGTGGGTCAGCAGAGCACCAGCCGTCGCAAGGGTACTGATGTTGTGCTGTATGGTTTCGGTCGTATCGGTCGCCTGCTGGCACGGATCCTGATCGAGAAGACCGGTGGTGGCGAGGGCCTGCGTCTGCGCGCCATCGTGGTCCGCAAAGGCGCGGAAAACGACCTGGTCAAGCGTGCCAGCCTGCTGCGTCGTGACTCGGTGCACGGCCCGTTCGATGGCACCATCACCATCGACGAAGCCAACAGCACCATCACCGCCAACGGCAACCTGATTCAGGTGATCTACGCCAAGAACCCGACCGAGGTGGATTACACCCAGTACGGTATCAAGGACGCGCTGCTGGTAGACAACACCGGTGTATGGCGTGACGCCGAAGGCCTGGGCCAACATCTGGCGTGCCCTGGCATCGACCGCGTGGTGTTGACCGCGCCAGGCAAAGGCAAGCTGAAGAACATCGTGCACGGCATCAACCACGGTGAAATCACCGCCGACGACAAGATCGTTTCAGCGGCATCCTGCACCACCAACGCCATCGTGCCGGTGCTCAAGGCGGTCAATGACAAGTTCGGCATCACCAACGGTCACGTTGAAACGGTTCACTCGTACACCAACGACCAGAACCTGATCGACAACTTCCACAAGGGCGATCGCCGTGGCCGCAGCGCCGCGCTGAACATGGTCATCACCGAAACCGGTGCTGCCACTGCAGCTGCCAAGGCTCTGCCTGAGCTGGCCGGCAAGCTGACCGGCAACGCAATCCGCGTTCCGACGCCGAACGTGTCCATGGCCATTCTCAACCTCAACCTCGAGAAGCCGACCACCCGCGAAGAAATGAACGAGTACCTGCGCTACATGGCGCTGCACTCGGACCTGCACAAGCAGATCGACTTCGTGAACTCGCAGGAAGTCGTGTCCACCGACTTCGTCGGCTCGCGTCACGCTGGTGTAGTGGATGCCGAAGCCACCATCGTCAATGATAACCGCGTTGTGCTGTACGTCTGGTACGACAACGAATTCGGTTACAGCCATCAGGTTGTTCGCGTGATGGAAGACATGGCAGACGTCAATCCGCCAGCGTTTCCGCAATAAGCGTCAAGCGCATGCGTTGCCCGGTCTGACCGGGCAGCGATAAAAAACGGGCTGAATCCTGTGCAAACAGGGTTCGGCCCGTTTTGTTTTGTGGCGTGCCATGAGAATCTGTAAGGCGATTTTTCTTGTGGCCCTTATGGATAATGAAGTGGAGAAAGGATGAGCGGTTCTGCCATGGACGCTTCGCAGCAAAAGCTCAAGAGCAGCTTCTTTCTGCTGTTTTTGACAATTTTCATTCCCTTTGGCCTGGGGCATTTCGTTTCCTACCTGTTTCGTACCGTCAATGCGGTGATCTACGTCGATCTGCAAACTGACCTGAGCTTGCCCGCCAGCAGTCTGGGTTTGCTGACCGGCGTGTACTTTCTGACCTTCGCCGCCGCGCAGATTCCGCTTGGCGTGATGCTCGACCGTTATGGCCCGCGCAGCGTGCAGGCGCCGATGATGTTGTTCGCGGTCGCCGGTTCGGTCATTTTCAGTGTCTCCAGTACCGAGACAGGGTTGTTGATCGGGCGTGGTCTGATCGGCCTGGGTGTGGCGGGTTCGCTGATGAGTGCGATCAAGGCGTGTGCCATCTGGTTGCCGGTCGAGCGTTTGCCGCTGAGCACCGCGTGCCTGCTGTCGATTGGCGGGCTGGGCGCCATGGCGTCGACCACGCCACTGCATGCGTTGCTGAACTGGTTGACCTGGCGAGAAGCGTTTCTGGTTCTGGCGCTGCTGACTTTTTGTGTGGCTGTGGTCATACATTTCAGCGTTCCCAAAGCCTACGAGAGCAAAAATACTCGATACAGCGACATGTTTGCTGCGGTCGGCAAACTGTACTCGTCGTGGACGTTCTGGCGTCTGGCGTTGTACTCGGTGTTCGCACACGCCATCTACATGTCGGTGCTGTCTTTGTGGATGGGGCCTTGGTTGCGCGACATGGCCGGCCTGAGTGATTCCGCGATGGCCAGTGTGCTGCTGTTCGGGGCCGTCGCGATGGTGGCGGGGTCTCTGACGTTCGGCGCGATCACCGATTACCTGCGCAGGTTCGGCGTACAGCCGATCATGATCTGTGGCACCGGGATGGTCATCTTCATCGGCTTCCAGGTGTTGATGGCCAGCGGCTTGCCGGTATCGCCTTATCTGATTGCCATGGGCTTCAGCTTCTTCGGCACCTCGACGACCATGAACTACGCCATCGTGGCGCAATCGGTGTCGCCGGAACTGGCGGGCAGGGTCAGTTCGTCATTCAACCTGGTGGTGTTCGTGCTGGCGTTTTTTCTTCAGTGGCTGATGGGTGTGGTGCTCAATCTGTGGCCTGCGGCGCAGGGTGCCGGTCATCCGCTTGAGGCCTATCAGTGGTCGCTGGGCCTGATGGTGGCGTTGCAATTGCCGGGCGTATTGCTCTGGCTCAGCTTCCGCCCCTGGAAACGCGCTGTCTGAAAAAGCAAAACCCCGGCCGAGGTCAGCTCGGGCCGGGGTTTTCGTTTACCTTTTGCAGATTACTGTTGCCGCGATGAATCAAGCGGTGGCAGCGGCTCCGGGGGCCTCAAGCTTTTGTCCGCCCTTGCGGAACAGCACCAGCGTCGCAATCAGGCCCAGCACGGCGGCGCCGGTCAGCCAGATGCCTGGGGCTGCCTTGTTGCCCAGTTCGTGGATCAGGTAGGTGCAGGCCGCAGGCGTAAAGCCACCGAAGGTCGCCGTTGCCAGGCTGTAAGCCAGCGAGAAGCCGGTGGTGCGAACGTCGACCGGCATGATCTCGGTCAGCGCCACGACCATCGCCCCGTTGTAGGAGCCATACAGGAACGACAGCCACAACTCGACCATCAGCAGGTTGCCGAAGCTTGGGTGCGCTACCAGCCACGACAGGGCAGGGTAGGCGGTGGCGATGGCCAGCACGGTGGCTGCAATCAGCAATGGCTTGCGGCCGATGCGGTCCGAGAACGACCCCATGATCGGTAGCCAGATGAAGTTGGACACGCCGACGCAGACCGTCACCAGTAGGCTTTCAAGGTCGGTCAGGTTCAGCTCGTTCTTGCCGAAGGTCGGGGTGTACGCCGTGATCAGGTAGAACGTCACGGTGGTCATGACCACCAGCGCCATGCCGCCGATCACCAGGCCGATGTTCTGGCCGATGGAGCGCACCACTTCACGCAAGGTGGGGCGATGCGTACGGGCTTCGAACTCCGGGGACTCCTCCAGCGAGCGGCGGATGATGAAGATTGCCGGCACGATCAGGCAGCCGATCAGAAACGGCACGCGCCAGCCCCATTCGCCCATCTGCTCGGGGCTCAGCCAGTGGTTCAGGCCAACGCCCAGCAAGCCGGCGAATACCACGGCGGCTTGCTGGCTGGCGGACTGCCAGCTTACAAAAAAGCCTTTGCGGCCCGGTGTCGAGATTTCGGCCAGATAGACCGAAACACCACCCAGTTCCACACCCGCCGAAAAGCCTTGCAGCAGTCGGCCGAGCAGCACCAGCAGCGGTGCAATCACGCCCAGCGTGGCGTAACCCGGCACGCAGGCGATCAACAGAGTGCCCATTGCCATCATGGCAAGGGTGATAATCAGTCCCTTGCGGCGTCCGTGACGGTCAATGTAGGCACCGAGAAATATCGCACCCAGCGGACGCATCAAAAAGCCTGCGCCGAACGTCGCCAGCGACAGCATCAACGATGCGAATGCGCTGTCGGACGGGAAGAAGGTCTTGGCAATGGCCGTGGCGTAAAAGCCGTAGACCATGAAGTCGAACATTTCGAGGAAGTTACCGCTGACAACGCGAAAAATCGCTTTGCCCTTGCTTGTGCTTGTTGTGGAGGCTATTTAGTTACTCGCTCAGGCTCATCGGCTTGGAGTCCGTTGTCGTTTTTATCCCGTATGCATCGCCATTACGTGTGTGCGACCAGCAATGCATATTTGTAACAGTATGTGTAACAGGGCTCAAAAACAACCGTTTCGACGATTTGCTATCACTTAACAGACGCTTGACAGGTTTTGATTCTTGAGAATGTTCAATACGTCGAGCCATCACTTTTCGGGTGCAGGCAGGCAGACACACAGACCGTGTGGGAACCCTGCGCAGGTCATTGACCACTCAGTGTTCAGCCCGGCCTTGTGTCGGGTCGGTGTTGTGCATTTCCAGCAAGTCTTCACGGACAGCTTTCTGTTTCATCTGCCACTGACGGCGAGCCACTTTGGGTGTTTTTGATAATGTGGGGCATGGATTTGCGAGGGGTTGACAGGATTGCAGCGTGTCTTGTGTTGCTGCTGTGTGGCGGCTGTGGTCAGGAGCGCAAGCTGGAGAGCTTTGGCGGGCCGACCATGGGCAGTCACTATTCCGTGGTGTACGTCCGCGGCGCCGGGCAGCCTGACCCGGTGGTAATGCGCCCGGAGGTCGAAGCCATTCTGGCTGACGTCGATCAACAGATGTCGCTCTGGCGCAGTGACTCGGACATCGAACGTTTCAATGCGTTGCCAGCCAACAGCTGCCAGATCATGTCCACGTCGGTTTTGCACCTGATCGGCGTTGGCGAGCAGATGTCCCGTGAAAGCGACGGTGCTTTCGACCTGACCGTCAAGCCGCTGATGGACCTGTGGGGGCTGGGCGCTCATGCGCTTTTTGAACAGATGCCGCTGGTGCGGCAGCTGGCCCGGACCCGCGCGCTGGTGGGCTATCGCAACCTGCGCATCGTCGGGCAGCAGTTGTGCAAGAACGCTGCTGTGCAAGTAGACCTCAACAGCATCGCCGCCGGTTACGCTGTAGACCGTATCACCGAGCGGATGGACGCGCTTGGCGTGCATGACTACATGGTGCAAGCCACTGGCGAACTGAAAGTCAGCGGGCTCAAGCCCGATGGCTCGCCCTGGCGTGTAACCCTCGATGCGCCGAGCGATGACGGGTACGACGCACAAAAAATGTTCCCTCTGACGGGCAATGCCATGTCGACCTCGGGCGATTACCGTCGTTACAGGGACGGTAACGGGCGGCATATTTCCGACACGCTCGACGCGTTGACCGGCAGCCCGGTCAATCATGGTCTGGCCTCGGTCACGGTGCTTCACCCCTCGGCGCTGATGGCTGACGGTCTCTCTTCGCTGCTGTTGATTCTCGGCCCGGAGCGGGGCTGGAATTATGCGCAGGAACACAAAATCCCTGCTTTTTTTGTGATTCGTGCCGATAAGCGCTTTATCATTCGCAGCAACGCGTCGTTTGATCGCCTGGCTGTGAGGTCCCCGCAGTAAGTCTTGTGCTGCACACAGACAAAAATTGGCCTTCGACGCGACCAAGGGTTAATGTTCGCCGCCTCGGTGCAGCGCTAGACTGCGCCGCGTGATTTAGCCAGAGATGCCAGAGTGGCGCCTCGGTCTGTTTAAAGGAGTACGCATGGCTGTCTACAACTACGACGTGGTAGTACTGGGTTCCGGCCCTGCCGGAGAAGGCGCGGCAATGAACGCCGCCAAGGCGGGGCGCAAAGTCGCCATGGTCGACAGCCGTCGGGAAGTGGGCGGCAACTGCACCCATTTGGGCACCATTCCGTCCAAGGCCCTGCGTCACTCGGTCAAACAGATTATCCAGTTCAACACCAATCCCATGTTCCGGGCCATCGGCGAGCCGCGCTGGTTTTCGTTTCCGGATGTGTTGAAGAACGCGGAGATGGTCATCTCCAAGCAGGTGGCCTCGCGCACCAGCTACTACGCCCGCAACCGCGTCGATGTGTTCTTTGGCACCGGCAGCTTTGCCGACGAGACCAGTGTCAACGTGGTCTGCCCTAATGGTGTGGTGGAAAAACTGGTCGCCAACCAGATCATCATCGCCACCGGCTCACGCCCTTATCGCCCGGCTGATATCGATTTCAGCCACAAGCGTATCTACGACAGCGACACCATCCTCAGCCTCGGCCACACCCCACGTAAACTGATCATCTATGGCGCGGGCGTGATCGGCTGTGAATATGCCTCGATCTTCAGCGGCTTGGGTGTTCTGGTCGAACTGGTGGACAACCGCGATCAACTGCTGAGCTTCCTCGATTCGGAAATCTCCCAGGCATTGAGCTATCACTTCAGCAACAACAACGTGATGGTTCGCCACAACGAGGAATACGAGCGGGTCGAAGGTCTGGATAACGGTGTGGTTCTGCACCTCAAGTCCGGCAAGAAAATCAAGGCGGACGCCTTGCTGTGGTGCAACGGTCGTACCGGCAATACCGATAAGCTGGGGCTGGAAAACATCGGCCTCAAGGCCAACGGCCGCGGTCAGATCGAAGTGGACGAGGCTTACCGCACCAGTGTTTCCAACGTCTATGGCGCGGGTGATGTGATCGGCTGGCCTAGCCTGGCCAGCGCTGCGTACGATCAGGGTCGTTCAGCGGCTGGCAGCATGGTCGACAACGGCAGCTGGCGCTATGTCAACGACGTGCCGACCGGGATCTACACCATTCCCGAGATCAGCTCGATCGGCAAGAACGAGCACGAACTGACTCAGGCCAAGGTGCCCTACGAAGTCGGCAAGGCATTCTTCAAGGGCATGGCCCGTGCGCAGATATCCGGTGAACGGGTCGGCATGCTGAAGATTCTGTTCCACCGCGAAACGCTGGAAGTGCTCGGCGTGCATTGCTTCGGTGACCAGGCGTCAGAGATCGTGCACATCGGCCAGGCAATCATGAGCCAACCGGGCGAAGCCAATACGATCAAGTATTTCGTCAACACCACGTTCAACTACCCGACCATGGCCGAAGCCTACCGGGTTGCGGCCTACGACGGCCTCAACCGGCTTTTTTGAGCAACTCCGGCCGGCGGCCTGAGCCGGCCGGGGAGACCGATTTCAGCGATTCCCGAGCGTGGCAGTGGCCAAACCGGGAAAGTCTGTAATCAGGCTGTCGACGCCGAAATCAGCGAGCCTGCGCATCAGTGCAGGCTCGTTGACTGTCCACACCGACACATGCAGGCCCTGACGCTGTGCTTTCTGCAGGCGCTCCGGGGTACACAGTGTCCAGTTCAATGCCAGAATTTCACAGCCGTAGCTCTGCGCGACCTTCAACGGGTCGAGCCAGGCGTATTCGGCCACCAGCCCGCGCGAGATGTCCGGGGTCAGGTCCTGAGCGGCGCGCAGCACTTCGCGGGAGCTGGAGGTGATGGTGACCTTGTCGAGCAGACCATGCCGCTGAACCATTTCGCGAATCGCCAGCACGGTATTGGCTGCGCGGGTGCGTGAGGCGCTTTTGACTTCCAACTGCCAGTGCTCGAAGTCACACTGCTCGAACAGTTCTTCAAGGCGCGGAATCGGGCAGGGCGAGACCCAGCCGGGGCCACCCTTGCGCGCGTCATAGGTCACAAGGTCGGCGGCGGCATGCTCATTGACCTTGCCGCGCCGGTCGGTGGTGCGCTTGAGGGTCGTGTCGTGAATGACCATCAACTCGCCGTCCAGTGACAGGTGCAGGTCCAGTTCACAACGGCGCACGCCGTGTTTGAGGCATTCCTGGAAGCTGACCAGGGTGTTTTCCGGTGCTTCGCCCTTGGCGCCGCGGTGGCCGTAGATAAGCGTCACGTTTACTCCTGGCCTGTAAGGCGCCAACTGCTGTATGAGATGAGAAAGTCAGGGCAGGCTCAGTTGCCGGAGGGCTGGCCTTGTTCCAGAGCCTGCCGCCGATGCTGAGCCTGGCGTTGCAGCACGTGGCGCGCGAGCAACTGACGCTGGGCGTCCGGCAGGTTGACGAAGTCGGAGCTGATGTCGAAATTGCCATCGGCCAGCGCATCGCACTGCGAGACTCGGGCGCGCAGCATCAGGCCGGCAGCCTGGGGCATCAGCACCATCTTGATCGACAGCTGCTCGCCCACTGCAAAACCTTGTTGCGAATTGAATTGAATCCCGCCTTCGGACAATTTGACCGGCTGAGGTGCCCCCAGCTTGCCCAATGCAGTGTGGGCAACCACCTCGCCGAGCAGGTCGATACGCTTGCTCAGAGACTTGAGAAAGCTGTTCAGCACCCGGTCGCGCTCGTCGAGCTGGCGCATCAGATGCTGTGATTCGAACTCGCTGACGTGCAGTTCGCTGAGCAGGTCGAACAGGGTCGACGTGTCATGCATGGCGTCCTGGCTCGCCTGATCGGCGGAGGACAAAGGGTTAATTTCCAGTGCGACGCTGTCATCGATACGGTAGTATTCGCGGCGTCCTGCTTCATCTAATGTCGACATGGCGAACCCAAGCTAGCGGCGGTGGTCAGAGAGTTTCGAGTGTAAAGCTGCACGGCAAGGCCCGCCACATGGACGTCCTCATTCCTGCGAACAAAATCCTACATGTTCAGACCTCTATTTGTATTCATCGGCACGCGCTACACCCGTGCGAAGCGACGCAATCATTTTGTTTCCTTCATTTCCCTGACGTCCATGATCGGCCTCGCCCTCGGCGTTGTGGTGATGATAGTCGTGTTATCGGTCATGAACGGTTTCGATCACGAGATGCGTACCCGCGTGCTGGGCATGGTGCCCCATGCGACCATCGAATCCGCCGACCCGATCACCGACTGGCGTGGCCTGGCCGCAAAGGTTCAGGAAAACCCTCAGGTGCTGGCGGTTGCGCCGTTTACGCAAATGCAGGGCCTGCTGACCCATGACGGCAAGGTGCAGAAGGTGCTGCTCAACGGCATCAACCCGGCCGAAGAGCGTAAAGTGTCGATCATTGACCACTTCATCAAGCAGGGGCAGCTCGACAGCCTTTCTCCGGGCAGTTTCGGCATCATGATCGGCGACAAGGCGGCGGCCAAACTGGGTGTCGTGGTGGGCGACAAGCTGACCTTTGTCGCGCCCGAAGTCACGGTTACGCCTGCCGGCATGTTCCCGCGCATGAAACGTTTTGAAGTGACCGGCATCTTTCACGTTGGCGCTGGCGAGATCGACGGGTTTCTGGGGTTGACCAACCTCGACGACCTGGCCCGCCTGCACCGCTGGAAGCCCGATCAGGTGCAGGGCCTGCGCTTGAAGTTCGATGACCTGTTCGCTGCGCCACGCACTTCATGGGAAATCGCGCAGAAGCTGGGCGAAAACAATTTCTATTCCCGTGACTGGACGCGTACCCACGGCAACCTCTATCAGGCCATCCGCATGGAAAAAGCCATGATCGGCCTGCTGTTGCTGCTGATTGTCGCCGTCGCGGCGTTCAACATCATTTCCACGCTGGTGATGGTGGTCAACGACAAGAAAGGCGATATCGCCATTCTGCGCACGCTGGGCGCTACACCCCGGCAGATCATGGCGATTTTCATGGTGCAGGGCACCGTGATCGGCGTAGTCGGCACGCTGATCGGTGCGGCGCTGGGCATTCTGGCGGCGCTCAATGTCAGTGCGGCCATCTCGCTGCTCGAAGGGCTGATCGGCCACAAGTTTCTCAATGCCGATGTCTATTTCATTGATTACCTGCCTTCGCAACTGATGGCCCAGGACGTGTTCCAGGTCTGCGGTGCGGCGTTGGTCCTGAGTTTCCTCGCCACCCTGTATCCCGCCTGGCGTGCTGCGCGCACCCAGCCGGCGGAGGCGTTACGTTATGAGTGAGTCGGGCATGTCTGATAAAGCAGTATTGAGTTGCCGCAACCTGGGTAAGTCCTATGAGGAAGGCCCGGAGTCGGTGGTGGTGTTGTCCGGTCTGCAACTGGAGCTGCATCCGGGTGAGCGGGTCGCGATCGTCGGTACTTCCGGGTCGGGTAAAAGCACCTTGCTGAACCTGCTGGGCGGGCTGGACACGCCGTCCGAAGGCAGTGTCTGGCTGGCGGGCGAAGAGTTGTCGGCACTGGGCGAAAAGGCCCGTGGCCTGCTGCGTAACCGGGCGCTGGGTTTCGTTTATCAGTTTCACCACTTGCTGCCTGAGTTCACCGCACTTGAAAACGTCTGCATGCCGCTGTTGATCGGCCGCACCGCCATCCCCGAGGCGCGCCAGCGCGCCACGGCTTTGCTGGAGCGCGTCGGCCTCGGTCATCGCCTGGCGCACAAGCCTTCGGAGTTGTCCGGCGGCGAGCGTCAGCGTGTCGCCATTGCTCGTGCTCTGATCAATCAGCCGGGTCTGGTGATGCTCGACGAGCCTACCGGCAACCTCGATCATCACACCGCACAGGGTATTCAGGACCTGATGCGTGAATTGAGCACCTCGTCGCGTACGGCATTTTTGATCGTGACTCATGACATGAGCCTTGCCAGGCAGATGGACCGCATCCTGCGTCTGGAAGGCGGACGTCTGGTCGAAGCCTGATTCACCGGCCCGGCGCATTTCATCGGGCCGGGTTTTACATTTTTTACGACGCTATTTTCCACGGTGCTTCGCCAATGTTCAGACCGTTACCTATCTTCATCGGCATGCGCTATACCCGCGCCAAACGCCGCAAAAGCTTCATTTCGTTCATTTCGATGACCTCGATGATCGGTCTGGCACTCGGTGTGCTGGCGATGATCGTGGTCTTGTCGGTGATGAACGGCTTCCAGCGGGAAATGAGCTCGCGGATTCTGGGCATGGTGCCGCATGCAGTGATCGCCGGCGCCAAGCCGGTGGACGACTGGAAGCCGCTGGCCGCCGCCGCCCTGAAAAACCCGGAAGTCACTGCTGCCGTGCCGTTTACCGACATGGAAGGCATGCTCTCCTACAAGGGTTCGATGCAGCCGATCCAGATCAGCGGCGTCGATCCTGCGCTGGAGCACGAAGTGTCCATCGTCACTCAGCACATGACCCGCGGCAGCCTCGCAGACCTGAAGCCGGGCGAGTTCGGGGTGGTGCTGGGTGATCTGACTGCGCGGCGCTTTCGTCTGACCATCGGCGACAAACTGACCTTGATCGTGCCCGAAGTCAGCAGCGCGCCCGGCGGCATCACGCCGCGCCTGCAACGCTTGACGGTGGTGGGGATCTTCAAGGTCGGCGCAGAGCTGGACGGCTCGATGGGGCTGATCAACATCGCCGACGCCGCGCAGATGCAACGCTGGCAACCCGATCAGGTGCAGGGCGTGCGTCTGGCGCTCAAAGACCTGTACAAGGCGCCTCAGGTGTCTACGGCCATCGCTGCGGGGTTGGGTGAGGGCTATCACGCCGATGACTGGACTCACACACAAGGCAGCCTGTTCAGCGCGATGAAAATGGAAAAGACCATGATCGGCCTGTTGCTGCTGATGATCGTCGCCGTCGCCGCGTTCAACATCATTGCCACGCTGATCATGGTGGTCAATGACAAGGGCGCGGACATCGCCATCCTGCGTACCATCGGCGCGACGCCGCGGCAGATCATGGCGATTTTCATGGTTCAGGGCACCGTGATCGGCATCGTCGGCACGTTGATCGGGGGTGTTCTCGGCATTATTGCCGCCCTGAACGTCAGCAGCCTGGTGGGCTGGATCGAACGTGTCAGCGGCCAGCACATCTTCAGTTCCGATGTGTACTTCATCAGCAACCTGCCTTCCGAGCTGCAGGGCGGCGATGTGCTGCTAATCTGCAGCGCCGGTTTCATCCTGAGCTTTCTGGCCACGGTCTACCCGGCATGGCGCGCCGCGCAGATCCAGCCGGCGCATGCGCTGCGTTATGAGTGATCAAGCGTATTTCGCATAGCGAAGGCTTGCGGGCTGAAGCGGATTTGCGCTGAAAGCCCGCTGCAAACCCTATAAACTCGCCGCGTTAATTCTCGATCCAGGTATCGCCATGCATCCCGCAGCCGAACACTCGCCGCTGGGCAAATCCAGTGAATACATCGCCACCTACACGCCGTCCCTGTTGTTTCCCATCCCGCGTGCCGCAAAATGGGCCGAGCTTGGGCTGACTGCGCAGACGCTGCCTTACAAGGGTGTCGATTTCTGGAATTGCTACGAGCTGTCCTGGCTGTTGCCGTCCGGCAAGCCCGTGGTTGCGATTGCCGAGTTCAGCATTCCGGCCGATTCGCCAAATATCATTGAGTCGAAGTCCTTCAAGTTGTACCTCAACTCGCTGAACCAGACTGCGTTCGATGAGGCTGCACAGGTACAGGCAGCGCTCGAAAAAGACTTGTCAGCCGCTGCTGGCAAACCGGTCGGTGTGCGCATTCGCAGCCTGGCGGAAATCGAAGGGGAGGGTGTCGCGGCATTGCCGGGTGTGTGCATAGACGAGCTGGATATCACCGTCAGCAGCTACGACCGGCCGCAACCCGAACTGTTGCGCTGTAATGCTTCGCGGGTCATCGAAGAAAGCGTGCACAGCCACCTGCTCAAATCCAACTGCCCGGTCACCAGCCAGCCCGACTGGGGCAGCGTAGTGGTCGAATACTGCGGCGCAGCACTGGACCATGCCAGCCTGCTGGCTTACATCGTCAGCTTCCGCCAGCATTCGGATTTTCACGAGCAGTGCGTGGAAAGAATATTTCTCGACCTGCAGCGTTTGCTCAAACCGGAAAAACTGACCGTCTACGCCCGCTATGTACGCCGCGGCGGCCTGGACATCAACCCGTACCGCAGCACCGAAGTGCTCAACGTGGACAATCGCAGGCTGGCTCGACAGTAGCTTCGTCTGTGCCTTGAACCGTAAACAAACACCCCTGACATCGCAAAACCGCTGTATGACGCAGAGCTGGACGCCCCCTTGTGGGATCGGACCGGGCGACGCTTCGCTTGTTCGCTATATCTCGGTTTTGTAGGAGCGGACTTGTCCGCGAACTGCCGGGAACCGGCAGCAAAATCTATACATACGGTACATCGGACACAACCGAGGTCACCGGTTTCAGGGCCGCTTCGCAACCCTTCGTGGACAAGTCCACTCCTACGCCCTCCGGGCAGAAGCTCGTTTTCCGCGCTCATCAGGACTCTTTAATGCGCGGAACGAGCCAAAGTACTAACCCAACTCGATCAAACCCCGATATTGCCCAATGTCTGCACAATGTTGCGCAGCGTTCCGGCAATGGTCGGATGCTCCAGCTCAAAACGCTCCACGGCCAGGTTCACGCCATCTGCCAGGCTGCTGTCCTGCTCATGAGTCGCTTGTTCAAGCTGAATTTTAGTTTCAATTTGTTGCATCAGTTCGTGCAAGTTGTCCCGCTCGGATTCTGACATCGGCGGATTGTGCTCAAGTTGCTCGCGCAGGGTATTGAGTTGTTCTTGAAGTTCGCGGGCGGGCATGACGTGCTCCTTGGTTGATAAGTCTGTCTCATGGACTTCGCCGAACGGCTAAAGGTCCGTAGTGACTCAAGACTAATCCAGTAAGCTTGCCTGTGCACGCATCACGGTTTTTCACCCTTGCTGCGTCGCAGCGCAATGTCGGCCAGGCATGACTCCAGCTCACCGAGGTGGTCAATGACCGAATGCACACCCAGCGAATAAAGCTTGAGCGTGGCCTGCGCACGCCGCTGCTCCCGCTCAGCGTTATTCAGCGCCTGCCATTGCGACGGGGAAAGCCCGCACAGTGGGCCACACGACGCCAGGCCGATCGTCCACAACCCGGCGTTCAGGCCGGATTGCAACAGACGCGGGTCGCCGCTGATCAGCACGCAACCCTCCAACTGGCTGACTTTCAATGCCATCAGTGCCATCCAGCAGGCATCAGGCCGAGGCCAGCCGGCAGTCGGGCGTGGTGCAGCAATCATCCAGTCGTTCACGGGGGCTGCAAGAGGAGTGCTGAGGGCTTCAGGCAGCTCGTCGATCCACGCGCAGGGCATCCCCTGATCACGCAATGCCTTCAATGCGTTCTGCGCGCCAGGCGTAAGCTGCGCGTGCTCATCGTCGGGCGTGTCTGACATCGCGGCCTGTGCACCGAAGTCCACCAGGCAGCCACTGAGGCCGAACAGCAGGGCAGGAAAGGTTGGTAAAGGCGTGAGTCGCGGCGCGAGCATGAATGTCTCTCAGAAATATTCAGAAACGCTACCGACCTTTTGTGACACTTCGATGAATCTGCGATGACGAAGTTTATCGGTCCCGCATGACTGACAGACCTGCCTTATTCTCGACAGAAGGCTTTATACTCCCTCACCTTAGCGTGTGGGGCGTAGCACCCGCGTCATTATTTCGATATCTCGATCAGGAGTGTCAGCTATGCCCGTCACTGGTGCAGGCTTTATCAAGCGTTTGACGCAATTGTCCCTCTGCGCCGGCATGGCGCTGGTCCCGGTGGCCGTACAGGCAGCCGAAAGCGATCCCTGGGAAGGCATCAACCGTTCCATTTTCAGCTTCAACGATACCCTTGACGCCTACACGCTCAAGCCGCTGGCAAAGGGTTATCAGTACATCGCTCCGCAGTTTGTCGAAGACGGTATTCATAACTTCTTCAGCAATATCGGCGATGTCGGCAATCTGGCGAACAACGTCTTGCAGGCCAAACCTGAAGCGGCCGGTGTAGATACCGCACGCCTGATCGTCAACACCACGTTCGGTCTGTTGGGCTTCATTGACGTCGGCACCCGCATGGGCCTGCAACGCAGTGATGAAGACTTCGGCCAGACACTGGGCTACTGGGGTGTGCCAAGCGGCCCGTTCGTAGTGATTCCGCTGCTGGGCCCAAGCACTGTGCGTGACGCCATTGCCAAGTACCCGGACACCTACACCTCCCCGTACCGCTACATCGATCACGTACCCACCCGCAACACGGCGTTGGGCGTCAATCTGGTCGACACGCGTGCCAGCCTGCTGTCCGCCGAGCGCCTGGTCAGTGGTGATCGCTACACCTTCATCCGTAACGCCTACTTGCAGAACCGCGAGTTCAAGTTCAAGGACGGACAGGTCGAAGACGATTTTTAATCGTCAATTTGTATCTGCGTAAATCAATAAAGGCGACCTAGGGTCGCCTTTGTTTTTTTGAAAGTGTGAACCGGTTCCGTTCGCATTCAGCTCATGGACACGATTGAAAGCCCCAGTTTCTGTCCGCCGCCTTCTTCATCATTGACCCATACCACCTCGGTTTCAGCCTCAAGCCCCTTGAGCGCAGCATGATCGGAATCGATGCGCACGCTGAGCTTGTCGCCGATCTGGAATGCACGGGGCGCCTGTACCTGCATGCCCGAGCTGGAAAGGTCAATGCACACGGCGGGAATCACCTGGCCCGCGTGAATCAGGTTGACGTCTGCATCGACGCGCATGCGGATGTAATCCCGCTTTTCCTCGTAGTCTCGATCATTTCGACTCATGTACAGTCCTTCGATTTAGTTGCTGATGTGTCAGTTCTTATAACTCTGGGTGATTTGCGATGTAAAGAGCGCAAAGTGAGGGCAGGAGCATGCTTGAAACACCCGTCGGATGGGAGTACCGTCTGCGCCTTGAAGGGCACCTCTGAAACACGAAAGGCACACCCAGTTGTGCGCGTGTTATTACGGAGAGGCTAGAAGCGAATCCAGTAAGCGGGTTCCGGCAATACCGGACCGCCTACGCCAACCTGATCTGGCGCCGTTTGCCCCCATGCCAAAAACCAGTGCCAAGCTGCTGATTATCGATGACGACGACGTAGTGCGCGCAAGCCTTGTCGCCTACCTGGAAGACAGTGGCTTCAGTGTTCTGCAGGCCAGCAACGGCTTGCAGGGAATTCAGATATTCGAGCAAGAGAACCCCGATCTGGTGGTCTGCGATCTGCGCATGCCACAGATGGGCGGTCTTGAGCTGATCCGTCAGGTCACCGCTATCGCGCCTCAGACCCCTGTCATCGTGGTTTCTGGTGCGGGCGTGATGAGCGATGCGGTAGAAGCCCTGCGCCTGGGTGCTGCCGATTATCTGATCAAGCCGCTTGAAGACCTCGCGGTCCTTGAGCATTCGGTGCGCCGCGCACTGGATCGGTCACGCCTGCTCAATGAAAATCAGGTCTATCGTGAACAGCTGGAAAAAGCCAATCGCGAACTCGAAGCCAGCCTTCATCTTTTGCAGGAAGACCAGGACGCAGGCCGGCAAGTACAGATCAACATGCTGCCCATCACCCCTTGGTCAATTGCCGAGTTCAAGTTTGCGCATCAGATCATTCCGTCCCTGTACCTGTCCGGCGACTTCGTCGACTACTTCCGGGTCGACGAACGGCGTGTCGCGTTCTATCTGGCGGATGTTTCTGGCCATGGCGCCTCATCGGCGTTCATTACGGTGCTGCTGAAATTCATGACCACGCGTTTGCTGTTCGAGTCCAAGCGCGGTGGCACGTTGCCCGAATTCAAGCCGTCGGACGTGCTGGGGCACATCAATCGCGGGCTCATTAGCTGCAAGCTGGGCAAGCATGTGACGATGGTCGGCGGTGTCATTGATGAAGAGTCAGGTAAACTGACGTATGCCGTCGGCGGCCACTTGCCGTTGCCGGTGTTGTATTCCGAGGGGCAGGCGCGCTATCTGGACGGCCGTGGGCTTCCTGTCGGGCTGTTCAATGAAGCGACGTATCAGGATCATGAAATCGACCTGCCAGCGTCCTTCAGTCTGACCATGTTGTCTGATGGCATACTGGATCTGCTACCCGGTGATACACTCAAAGAGAAAGAAGCCATTCTTCCGGAGTTGGTGAAGACGGCTGGCGGCAGCCTGGATGGCTTGCAGCGGGTTTTTGAATTGGCAACACTTGGGGAGATGCCGGATGATATCGCCTTGTTAGTGTTAAGCAGGAATCTTGAATGAGTACCGGTAGAATCCAGTTCGCCGAGCAGGAAGGCACCTTCGTTCTCAAGTTCGTGGGTGAAGTGCGGTTGACGCTGTGTTCGGCTCTGGATGCGACCATCGAGCGCATCTTCACTGCGTTGAATTTTTCCGCGGTGGTGATCGACCTCACCGAGACGCGCAGCATCGACAGCACCACGCTTGGCTTGCTGGCCAAGCTGTCGATTCTGTCGCGTCAGAAGGTAGGCCTCCTGCCAACACTGGTCACCACCCACGAAGACATTACGCGCCTGTTGCAGTCGATGGGCTTCGATCAAGTGTTCAATATCGTTGACCGGCCTCTGCCGCGCCCTGAGTGCCTGACTGACCTGCCGTCACAGGATCAGTGCGAAGAAGTGGTCAAGGCCAAGGTGCTTGAAGCGCACAAGATACTGATGGGCCTGAACGACTCCAATCGTGAAGCATTCCACGATCTGGTCAACGCGCTGGAAGGTCAGCGCTAGGCTCTGTACGAAAAGTCGGCGAGCGAAGGTCAGGCAAGGCAAAAACAGGCGAGGAACGGCCGGGGTCGCGCCCGACTCTACGGGTTGTAAATGAGCATTCCGATCGGACTCGCGCACGAGCCTGTTTTTAACGCAGCATCACCGAGCGCAGCCACTTTTCGTACAGAGCCTAGGCGACCCACTTACGGGCTTGAATGGCAGGCGATAAAAAGGGCGACACCCGCGAGGGTGCCGCCCTTTTATATTGTCAGGACTTTTTGGCAGACAGCAGCGCTTCCAGTTTTTCCTGATCGCGAGCGAACTGACGAATACCTTCAGCCAGCTTTTCAGTGGCCATGGCATCTTCGTTGGACGCCCAGCGGAACTGGCTCTCGGTCAGGCTCTGGCGCGCCTCACCGGCATTGCCCGGCGCAAGTTTCTGCTCCAGCGTGCCAGTGTCTTCAGCCAGTTGCTTGAGCAACTCGGTGCTGATGGTCAGGCGATCACAGCCCGCCAGTTGTTCGATCTGGTTCAGATTGCGGAAGCTGGCACCCATCACGACGGTCTTGAAGTCGTTGGCCTTGTAGTAGTTGTAGATGCGCGTCACGGACTGCACACCTGGATCGTCTGCGCCGACATAATCGGTGCCCGACGACTTCTTGTACCAGTCGTAGATGCGGCCCACGAACGGCGAGATCAGAAACACGCCGGCTTCGGCGCAAGCAACGGCCTGAGCGAAGGAAAACAGCAGCGTCAGGTTGGTCTGAATACCGTCCTTCTCGAGCTTCTCGGCAGCACGAATACCTTCCCAGGTCGAGGCCAGCTTGATCAGTACCCGATCGCGACTGATGCCTGCAGCATCGTAGAGACCGATAATGCGCTCACTGCGCTCGATCAGTGCGTCGGTGTCGAACGACAGACGTGCATCCACTTCAGTGGACACGCGACCCGGTACAACCTTGAGAATCTCTTGGCCGATGGCAACGGCAAAGCGGTCGCAGGCCAGACCGATGTCGCCCTTGGCGCCGCTGAACGCGTCGGCGAGCATCTGAGCGTTGCTTTCGCTTGATGCGGCCTTGAGCAGCAGGGAAGGGTTGGTCGTGGCGTCCTGGGGCTTGAGGCTTTTGATGGCGCCGAAATCGCCGGTATCGGCGACAACAGTGGTGAATTTCTTGAGTTGATCCAGCTTGGAAGTCATGAGCGTGCTCTGTCCTGTGCGGTTGGATGACATTACCCGAGCGATGCCGCCCACTCAAGGCCGCAGGGCATATCGCGTGCGGATGGAGGGTGGACGTTAAGAAGCGGCACTGCCGTGAATACCGTGTCGAGACTGTTTTTGAGCCTCCCACAGACTGCTTGTTCCCTCATTCTGAATTTAACCCCATAAGCCGGCCGCCAGAAGCGTTCATTGCAGGCAATCTGGTGTTGAGCGCTGTGTTGGGTTAAAGATGTCGCATCTCACTGCACTGATCTGAAGGAACCAGCATGCACCCACGATCTTTCTTCACTGTTGCCGCCCTCGGTTTTTCCCTGCTGTCTCTGAGCGCGTTGGCCGCCGATCTGTCACCCGATCAACTGCTGAACAAAGCCCAGGCTGAACAAAAAGCCTATCTGGCGACGGTCAAGGAACTGGTGGACGTCGACACTGGCACCGGCCAGGCACCGGGCCTGAAAACCGTCAGCGCGCTACTGGTCGAACGCCTCAAGGCTCTGGGCGCCGAGGTTAAAACGACGCCTGCGGACCCCTCGGCCGGTGACAACATTGTCGGCACATTCAAGGGCAACGGCACCCGATCCTTTCTGCTGATGGTCCATTACGACACCGTGTTCGGCCCTGGCACCGCCGCCAAGCGTCCGTTTCGGCTCGACAGCGAGCGTGCCTACGGCCCCGGAGTTGCGGACGCCAAAGGCGGTGTAGCGATGATCCTGCATTCGCTGAAACTGTTGCAGGACCAGCAGTTCAAGGACTTCGGCACACTGACCGTGCTGTTCAACCCTGACGAAGAAACCGGTTCCAGCGGTTCGAAAAAAGTCATTGCTGAACTGGCTCGCCAGCACGATTACGTTTTCTCTTACGAACCACCGGACAAGGACGCCGTGACGGTCGCCACCAATGGCATCAACGGTCTGCTGCTCGACGTCAAGGGCAAGTCTTCGCACGCAGGTTCCGCCCCCGAAGCCGGGCGCAATGCAGCCATCGAGCTGGCGCATCAGATGCTGCAACTCAAGGACCTTGGCGACCCAGGCAAAGGCACTACCGTTAACTGGACGCTGATCAAGGGCGGGGAGAAGCGCAACATCATTCCCTCCAGCGCCTCGGCCGAAGCGGACATGCGCTACTCCGACCCAAGCGAGAGCGACCGGGTACTGGCTGACGGCCAGCGTATCGTAAACAAAACCCTCGTGGATGGCACCGAAGTAACCTTGCGCATGGAAAAAGGTCGCCCACCGCTGGCCAAAAACCCCGGCTCCGAGCAATTGGCAAAAACTGCGCAAACGCTTTACGCAAAAATCGGTCGCAGCATCGAGCCGATTGCCATGCGTTTCGGCACGGATGCGGGCTACGCCTATGTGCCGGGCAGCGCCAAGCCCGCGGTACTGGAAACCATGGGCGTGGTCGGGGCCGGTTTGCACGCGGATGATGAATACATCGAACTGTCGAGCATCGCGCCAAGGCTTTATTTGACGGTCGCGTTGATCACGCAATTGTCGCAGGCTGTTGCCGCGCCCTGACAGCTTGAGCCAATGCCTTTTGTCGAAGCGCCGGGCATTCGAGATTGACCTGACGCGCGATAAACGATTAACTGTATATGCATACAGCTAATCAGAAAAGGCTCACCTCATGAGTGTCACATTCCTCGGCCCGCTTTCGGCAGGGGGCATCAAGCTCCCGTTCATCTCCATGTCAGCCGTTGGCTCCCAGTCACCCGTGGTCGAGCGGCACGTCTCGATTGCGGAGCTGTGTGGCGTTCGCGAGCCGCATGTTTACCTGGCCAGGGTCGAGGATGAGGGCATGCGAGGGTGCGGCATGTCCCGCGGCGACATGCTGGTAGTCGATCGCAGTCAGTACGCAGAGCACGGTGACATCGTCGTCGCTTCGCTCAATGCGCGGCAACTATGCCGACGGTTGCACATGCGTGGTCACGTCGTGATTCTGCAGTCCGAAAACGCAGACTACCCGCCGCTGCACGTGACCGACAACGACGACCTGATCATTCTGGGGGTCGTGACCTATAGCCTCAAAAGCCTTCTTGAAGGGCGAGCGGCGTGCTCGTCCGCTCGATGAGCAGCCTCGCGGCCTTGCATTGCACAGCATCGCGTGATCTCCTGCCGCCCTACAGTACTGAACCGGAAATCGAGCATGCAGGAACAAATTGACCAGTTACGGCTGCCCAAGGCCATTCAGGCAGAAATAAGTGATCTGGTGAGAGCGCTTGACGCCGCCAGCACTCGCGCCGATATAGAAGCCGAGGGCGCGCTGCAAATCGAATACATCCACCGCCTGGAAACCACCAAGGGCAAAGGCGGAAAACTTCGCCCCGCCGATGCCGAGAAGCTTTACATCATTTTTGACGACGCCGTTCAGGCGCGTTTACAGGCGCTGGCGGGCTAAACCGTGCGCTTGATCGGTATTGGTGCTTAACTGGGCCCTTGAACCAGCAATTCGCTCGGTTTATTTCGGGTATGAATTGCTATGCGTTTATCGGGCTTCATTCTTGAGAACATCGAACCGATCGTGAAGGAGTGGGCCGATTTTGCTCGCACCATGAGCACGCCAGGCGATCCTCTCGACGCCTCTGCGCTCAGGGACCATGCCGGGCAAATGCTTCAAGCCATTGCATCAGATCTGAGCACCACACAATCTTCGCAAGAGCAGATCGACAAGTCGCAGGGGCAGGTGATTTCGCAAGAGGGCACTGCTGCGAAAAACCACGCGATGACCCGGCTCATGTCTGGCTTCACCATCGATCAGGTGGTTTCTGAGTTTCGGGCCTTGCGGGCCAGCGTCATTAAACTCTGGATGGCTCAGGAACGAGGCGACACACATTCGCAGATGGGCGACATGATCCGCTTCAACGAGGCAATCGATCAGGCGCTTGCAGAATCCATCTCCAGCTACACCGGCGCGGTCCAAGCTTCGCGCAATATCTTCCTCGGCATTCTCGGGCATGATTTGCGAACCCCGCTGAGCGCCATCTTGTTGGGTGCAGACGTACTTTTGCGTACCAGCGATCTGGGTCCGAGGTCGACCAAGGTTGCGTCAAGAATCTACTGCAGCGTGAAACGAGCCAGCCAGATTGTCGGTGACCTTCTGGACTTCACCCGCTCACAGATCGGTCCCGGCATACCGATGAAAAAAACCGAGATAGACATCCAGCCCATATGCGCCCGCATCGTCGACGAGTCCCGCACGGTCAACCCCGAGGCGGATATTCGCCTGACTTCAAGCGAACCGGTGGTCGGCGTTTTTGATGGCGATCGGCTGGAGCAGGTTTTTTCAAACCTCATCGGCAACGCCGTCCAGCATGGCAACAGCCGCGATCCTGTCGAAGTCATGCTGACAGCCTGCGAAGGCACACTTCAATTCACTGTCCATAACACTGGCAGTCCGATCCCGGAAGATGTGCTCCCATTCATTTTCAACCCGATGGGTCGCTACTCTCCTGAGCAGATGACCGACAACGGCCCTTATTCAAGCCTGGGGCTTGGCCTGTTTATTGTTGCCAAGATAGTTGACGCGCATGGCGGGCATATCGAAGTGATGTCGAAAGCGGAGCTTGGGACGACGTTTGCGGTGTTTATTCCGTTGAAGGCAGAATGAGGGCGCTGGTCACTGTCGCAGTACGAACTATTTGTTGATCGGTGTGATAAAGATGCCAGGCGCGAAGATTTTATTTTGAGTGCCTGGGTTTGTATCTATAAGTTGGTGATGTGAAAAGTATGAAGGTAGCAAAGATCCTTTTTCGGCTTGCTTTGTATTCTGCGTCTTTTTGGTGCTTGTTACTTTACGCGTTGTTTCAAGGTTCGGAATATGACTGGATGGAACCTCAGTACAGGCCCGCAATATCCGCTGAAAATTCCGGTAATCGAGAAGTATTTCGAGGCCTGCTTGTTTTTGTTGCTGTGATATTGCAGGTTATCATAGCGTTGTTTTTTTCCAGAAAAGAAGCGATATCTACCGTTGTTCTGTTTGGCTTGATAATCGTCTTTTTTCGGTAGTTGACGGTGTGATATTCCTCAGTCAACGCCCAGCGCCCAGGTTGCCATGATCGATGGTCAAAGCCCTGGCTAGCCGGTGGCCTTCACATCGTACGCAGCCATGCGTTCGGAAGGGGAGCAGAAGCGGAACAGCGCTTGGCGCAGGTCTGCAACAAATGTGCGTGAAACTTGTCTACACTGGGTCAAACAATTAGACCAGCAGAGGACGCACCATGTATTCAAAACCCGATCTTCAGCGAGTTCTTGAAACGGCTTTTTTGCCCTCCAGGTGCGAGTGCGTCATCGCGGCCAACGAAAGCTTCTCCGTGAAGCTTTTCGACCCCGTATCTGGTGACATCCAGCTGTCTGTGGCGGGTATGCCTCTGTCCGAGCTATCCACCAGCCGATCCATCGCGCGGCTGGTGCTCTCCCTGAAAGAGCAGAGAGACCTGATGGGGCAGATGGATTTGTCCATGAGGCGACTGGCTTAGGACTGGATAAACAGCCCCGTACTTGCTCAGCGCCGTCAGTAAATCGCTGCGATGGCCTGAGCCAGTTGCCGCTCGGACATCCGGGGTTGCGTGGAAATAGAACGGTAGTGCTGAACAGCCTGCTCAAATTGTGCGCCACGGATCTCGCCATCCGAGCCTATGAACGCCAACGCATCGTCCCGCGCGGGCCGGAAAAAATCTGCCACTTTGTCGGCAGCCATCGTCGTTAACAAGCCTGATGCTACTGTGCTCAGAACAACTGTGTTTGGCCCATAACCGTTGCGTTCGTTTGCAAAACCATCAGGCGCCAGCTGAATGCTGATACAGGCTGTCAGCGCGATAGCCAGTGTCTTCCGTGAGTTCATTGTTCGATACATCCAGTGCATATTGTGAGCGGGCACGGTAGCAGAGTTGGGCGGTTGGTGTATTAGTCTGGGGCTGGGGCGGGCTTACTGATGAAGGCCCGATGCGCTTATCAGCCTACTGCTCGCATTCCAGTCGTCTTGATTGCTTTGCTATCGAATGACACCACATAGTCGCATCCGGCAGCTATGGCGCTCCGCTCGATCAGGCAGTCGGCGAAGTCGGCTTTGGAATCCGAAAATAGGCGAAGCGCCTGCCAGACCACATCAGCGTTCTCGATTTTTAGTTCGCGAGTCCGCAGCAACGTTTCCAGCACCAGTATGATTTCACTCTTGGTACTTTCGTAGCAGGACTGGAGCACCCACACCAGTTCAACCACGGACACGGCGGTTATAAACCCCGGGCCGCTTATCGAAAACGACTCGATCAGTGCTGACGCTTTCGGCGATTGCTTCGGATCATCCTGGGCAACGTAACGCACCAGCACATTGGTATCCAGACCGATCATATGGCTTTGGATCCTTGTGCAGCGATGGCGTTATTCATGTCCTCGATACTGACTTTTTTGGCTGGTTTACGAACCAAGCCTCTCAGGTCCCGGACCGAATGGGTGGCCGCCATGATAGCGAACTTGCCGTCTGGCAGCTCGACGAACTCGATCCGGTCACCCGTATCCAGGCCAAGTGATACGCGGACTTGGGCAGGGATTGTTACCTGCCCCTTGGATGTGAGTGTGGCAGTGGCCATGAGCTTCGCTCCTCTATCAATGGATTATCCTTACTTTAGTGTAAGGAGTAACGTTAATCAATGCTTTCGCCTTCCGGACATGTTTTGTACGTATGGATGCTTGACGCCCGGATCCCTTGCTGTTCGGTGACCTGATTTGAGCGTTCCTGGTATGAAATGCATGGTATCCGCCCCACGAACCCCACTTAGGGATCCTCCGATCAACTCACCGCGCCGTGGCCGATAGCCGGACTTTTCCTAAAATAAGCCGCTATTTGTTGAAAAATCGATCGATTAATCGCGCATGTGC
>NZ_ATDK01000270.1 GCF_000444135.1 Pseudomonas avellanae BPIC 631 | reverse complement strand
CTGGTCAGTGAGAAATCACTGTCCAGATGCTCGTGGAATCAGTGTCCAAGTCAGCGTGGAATCACTGTCCAAGTGTTCGTGGAATGGGTGTCCAAGTGCGCGTGGAATCCCCACCCTGGAGTTTGGACGAGCTGGTTCACACAGCTAGGTACAGGCTGAACCAGCACATCAATGCCGGTTCAAGAGCAGTATAAAAAGGGTCAATATCCGAGGCGCGGCCTCGTGTAATCAGGCAAGAAGATCAGAAGGCAATTGATGGCGCGTCGCTTGAAAAAAATGGTTGAATCAGCCTGCGACCTGTCTGAAAGGTCGCAGGCATGATCACTCCTTCAACGGTCTTCGAAGGGCTTCCTGGATGAGGAACCGCTCAATGGATCCCAGATAGCCAGTCGATGACTCGACCCAATACCGAAAATGCTAGCCGCAGTGACTTTCTCGGGAGGCAAGTTATTCTTCTCGGTATAGGTATCCACTGCCCGCTGAAGGGGTGATGACGCACCGGTGTTACAATTCCCGACCTTGTCAGTTGCGTGCGGCGGCAATCTTTGAAATTTGGGGGTGGAAGCCAGCAAGTAGTCACGGCGTTGAGCGTCCACTCTCGACTGTAACCCTGTGGAGGAAACTCCTGTTCCGTCGCGACCTAACACCTCGTCCTGGTAAAGCTGATGGAGCGTAAACTGCCTCTTGGCTTCCAGCAAGTCAATGCTGTCCACGTTAGATACTATCTTCAGCCGAGCTTTACGCCCGATGTCTTTTGGCAGATTTTCAAATGCGCGAAGATCCCGCTCCGGGGCTGCCGGCCTTGCGACCCTGTAATCATCGGCTTTCTTTGGCCACATTTCCATCGTGGACAAAGGCAAAAGGCGATAGATGGAAGAGATCTCATTGTGGAGTTCCAATGGATCGACTGCATCTCCCCTGACTTCACAATAGGCATCATGAAACTCTTCGCGAGTAGCAAATGACGATCCAGCGAGCAACGAAATCGCTGCCCTGACAGACGCCGATAACGTGCAAGAAGTTTTCGAATCAGACCTGCCGACAAGCTTATTAAGCAGCTTCTCATCCAAGGCAACAGGGCCACGTTTCGGATCACCCCCAACGCCATACAACACGGCTCCGCTCTTGCGTCCGCGGTTGGGATGACCAGCGACCACGTAGCCATGCGTAGGAATAACGTAACCCCGCGTATTTCTGTTGACGTAATACACAGGGACTTTGGACAACGTCTCAGCTCCCCTAAATTTCAATTCTTGAAGTACAGTGTTGAAGGCTTCCCGCTCATGTCCTTCGGGCAATAAGGGAAATCTGCCGGGATGTCGTGCGTCTACAACCTGCCCATCACTGCCGCACTTGAAGTCGATCAAAGCGGTCGCCCCCTTGATGACACGCGTTACCCTCATCCACCCGTCGCCTAGATCGAGCGTTGTTGCGTCCGCCTTCCCCTTACCATCGGCCATGAATGCGACGAACGCCTGGACACGAGACTGCGCATCTCGCATCCCCAATAGGGATTCAATCTTGTGAGCGATTTTCCCAGCGACCCCGGTTGCGTGAGTCCAGTTCGTCCTCTTTTTCTCTGCATAAAGGCCAGCCGCTTTTTGCGAATCGCCAGCCGCTCGCGCGGGCGCGCGCGATCCAGAATCGCTGGAAGCTACATGTGTCGGAGCGTGGCGCAAACCTTCAAGATGAACACGCTGGCCGTCGAGCGGCCCATCACCGCCCGCCTTGAGCAACGCCTGGCCCAACGTCAACTTTGGTTCGACGACCTCGCAACTGGGCACCAACGTTTCGGCCGACTCGCCCGATATCTCTCCTGATCGGGGCAAGAGACCAGTACTACGCAACTGCTGCAGCAAGCCCCCAGCCTCTTCAGCCAGGGCGCGTAGATCATCCTGCGTAGATGTATCTGGGCAATTCTCCGTTAATGCAGCCAAAGCCTCAGGCAGCTTCTCAAGGCCTAAAAGCGTATCGGCATGAGGATGGAGCAAATGGGCGACATCTCCAGAATTACTATTGAGGCTTTCACTCAGTTGCGCTGCGCGAGCTCTGGCCAGGCAAATGAAACTGCCGAACTTCACATGGGACGGCATACTGACTGGCTTATCGGCCAGAACCTTGGGATCAATATGGATCAAGGCCAAAAGATCCGGAACGCCTCGTACCGGCGCGTGCGACTCACCGAGCATATGGCTTATTGACTGATGCAGCCGCGCAGTTTTCAGACTTTCGCAGACCTGAGACAATGCATCACGAGAAGGATGGGACACGGGAGTATGTGCCAGCTGGCTTGTGCAGCGGTCAATCACCCCTTTGAGCACCTGCTGCTCATCGTGCCCCGGCCAATGCTCGCCCATCGCAGCCTCGGCAAGCTGATTGGCGAGTTCGGCAACAGCAGGAAACGATGTACTCTCACTCTCCAGTTCACGCTGCACTGCACCCAACAGCCTTGTGAAATCTTGCGTCGGCGAGGTGGAAGTGCGCCCGAATGCGGCGTTCAATTCACCGGAGGCGACGAACGCATGGGTACGAGTCTGCTGCGGCGATTGCGCATGGCTGCTCTCGGCTTCGAAGGACGCAGGGGAAATACTCGGCAGGAATGATTGAGACAAGCGCGTGATCTGAGCTGGATTCATTGGTGTACTCCTTTTGTCAGCGGTATAGCGGTGCACGAAAGGACTGATTAGCGCTCCGCCCAGATCGGTTCCCTGCGCCGGGATGAATAAGCATGAACCCAGGGAATTAGCAGAATTCGGCTAAAGTCGTGCTGTAAGCACTCGCGAGACGAAACATGCCTTCTTGAACCAGCGTTAGTGGGGCAGGAATCGCCGGCAAACGTGCGCACCGATGCGACGATGGGACGTAACTGTCACTGGAAGGTATGGACCTGGGCAGAAGGCTGCAACAGGTGCGGGATTTTCTCGACCGGCATGTAGGCTACAGGTCGTTTTACTGGACGCCCCTTGGTGGCTCTCAAGGTCGTTATCGGGCAGAAGCGTATACACCCGCTACTTTGTGGGGTGGATTACATTGCCTATCCGTGAATTTCAAACAAACATTTGGCCCGTGAACATCCGAGCGATAACGCTAAAGTTGGGCTCGCCCTCCATTGCAGGGGAGCCCCACCGCGTATGACCAGTACAGGGGTGTTAAGAGGCTAGCCGCATTTCCCAGCCGCGCTCAATGGATCACATGGCGGGCGATAATCGTTAAGACTGAAGTCCGCGAATGCTGTGCTGGACAAGCCAAAAACTGCGATGCATGCAAACAGAGCCGACCTCAGCGAGATGAAACTTTTCTTTTTCATAAGAATTACCTTGCAGTTGATTGAACACTCACTGAGTGGCCAACCTGACCGCTTCGGTTCCACATAAATCGATATCATGACCATCATTCGGTTTTTTTTGCTGTAGATGAGTGAAGCGTACAGAGTAGCCCAAGCATTCAATCTTCAAGTTCCTAGTGTACTGTTTTCGAAAAAACCAGCTACTAACTAACGTAAAATTCAAATTTTATCAATAACTTAGGTTGCGGGACACGGGTAAATTATTTCGCAAACAGTAC
>NZ_ATDK01000269.1 GCF_000444135.1 Pseudomonas avellanae BPIC 631 | reverse complement strand
TGTTTTCGAAAAAATCAGCCACCAACTAACGGAAAATTCAAATCTTATCAATAGCTTAGCTTGCAGGTTATGGGTAACTTATTTCGAAAACAGTACACTAGATTACGACCGAAAGTAGCCGGATGTACTCCGTGCAACCTTGTCTCCGGCCATAGCCTCGCGGCCGCGCAGCCGAAGCTGGTGAGCAGGCCGCCACCGCCTAATGGCAGCAGGATGTGATCAAACCGCCGATCATCCTGTTCAGCGATCTCCAGCGCCAGTGCCCCTTGGCCGGCAACCACGCCAGGGTGGTCAAATGGTGAGATGTAGTATCCGCCGTTTTCCTATGCCTCCTGATGGGCCGCCATATAGGCCTCATAGACATCGCCACCTCCCTGGACGATTCGCGCCCCGACTGCCCGCAGCCGACGAATCTTGATTTCCGAAGCGGTCAACGGCAGGAAGATGTTGGCCTGCAAGCCGAGTTCACGCGCCAACGTGGCAATTGCCAACCCATGATTGCCTGCTGATGCCGTGTCGGGGGCAAGCAAGTGCAGCGCATTATAGGCGCCGCGCAATTTGAAAGAACCAGTACGCTGCAGACACTCCAGCTTCGCCCATACCCTCCGGTTGTTTGAGCTAAGCCAAGGCAACTCGGCTATGAGAGTTCTGACAACGTTGCGCGAAAGCGCCGGGTAGGCGTTTCGCATCCTCTGGTACAACTGTGCCAGTAACTCGGAGCCGGAGCTGTTAGTTGTGGTCTTCATAAAGAACAAAAGCCTCATTGCTACGGAGCCGCCCGCCTGACAGGCCTTAAGTTGATGGGCGCTGTTGTATCGCTGCTGAGCGCACCCGAATGGAATCAAGTCAGTATGTGGTCATCACTGAGCTTTGAATTCCGGCGGCAACTGCTGCCACCTACCTTGGACAACGAATGATTGATTTATAACTAACTAAACCTATGCTTCAAAACCCATGGTAATCGCGCTTTCTCCTTTGAAATCAAGTCTGTAAAGTGGTGATAAATACGTTATCGGCCCGTCGAACTTTGGCGGACACATGACGACTTTCAGCAGAATTTGTGGTTTTTCAGTAGACGACACGGCGCTGATGTGATTTTGCGTCCGATCACCCTGGTGAACGAGCTCACCGAATCGCTACCAGGTCATTTTTTGTATCCCGGTACTGACTTTATTGATCAAATCGAGGTGGATGGCCAGCGTGCGGGTCAGATCGACTAAAGCATCAATCCGCTTGGCGACCGGCTGTACATCAACATGATTGAGGTGACGCCCCAGCGACAGGGCATCGGCTCGGCTGTCCTCTGGCGCCTTTTGGCAGCTGCACGGGCTGCCTATCGTACCTCTGCACGAATACGCCACGTCGGAAAGATTTCTGGTGCCAAGTACGTGCTCGTCTTGGCGCAGCGAGCGTGAAAGTTGAGGCTCAGTTGCGCGGAGCCCGGCAGATGGAGCTGGAACAGGAGCGTTGGCAGCACCTGATACCGGAGCCGAGACCTTAGCGCCTGATCCGCTAGCTGATTGCTTCCCCGAGTCGCCGGCCATCAAAGCGCGGTACGATGCAGAGCGAAATGCATGAGCGAGCTGGTGATGGCCAACGCCGGCGTGCGGCGACTGACTGCCCTGGAGTTCCAGGAGCTGGCCGCAGTACCGGCAGCGGTCGAGTGGTTCGCCAATATCCGCAAACCGCGCATGCGCCGTGCGTACAAGGCCGATCTGCGTGACTTCTGCAGCTTTGTCGGCGTGGCTGGCGCCGAAGAGTTTCGCGCCACAAACCGGGCGCACGTTTTAGTCTGACGCGCCCAGCTGGAACAGCTCGTTCGGTCCGATGTCACGAAACGGACTCAGCTATGCCGCTGATCATTTTGACCGCAGTGGCATTGCCAGAGGATAACCTGCATCAGGGCACTCTATGTAAAAATAGCAGTACGCGCAGATCGTCCAGGAACATATCGAAACCATATTCAAACAGAAATAGTCAATCTAACCAATCGGTCAGGTATTAACTTGTACGACAACTTAAATTAGCCGCTACCAAGTTGGCACTAACGTACTCTTATTGGCTCCATCATATTAAAGAGCAATAGCCTTTTGCCTTCACTGCGTTTAATTTTTGACTACCATTCGGCGAATTTATATGGCAACATCTACTAAGATTACTTAACCTCAAGCACATTAATCCAGATGAGAATCATTATGGATCTTCATGGAACCTACAACCCCCTAAATCCTTTTCTGCCTATAATCCAAGGAGACGCTCCATCTTATAGTGTCTTTGAGGATGATGATGTAATGGCTTTTCTGGATATCTTCCCGCAATCACTAGGCCATGTCCTCGTCATCTCAAAGAGCTCTCGTGCGCGTAACATACTTGATGTCGCTCCTGAGGCTTTAGCGCAAATAACAAAAGTCGTTCAAAAAATTTGCATTGCTGTGGTGGATGAGCTTTGTCCTGACGGAGTGCAGGTTCTCCAATGCAATGGTACGGCTGCTGGTCAAACTGTCTATCACCTTCACTTCCACATCATTCCCCGCTGGACGGGTAAGCCACCCAGCCAAAGCGGGCTGGACATCAAAGATCCTGCATGCCTGCAATCAATTCACCGACGTTTGAGAATGCGTGTAGCTGGCATGGCAGAAGTGTAGCAGCGATATCAGGGGTCTCTAATTAAAATCAATGCGGATCAACTACAGATGCGCCAACTATCTTTAGCAAAGAAAGCTTAAATATGAAAAAAAATCTTGGCTTGTCGGGAATCATATTTTCTATATTGACCTTATCTGGCTGTGACAAAACTTCAGAGGACCACGCCCGCGATGCGGCCAAGCATGAGGAAGAAGCACATTTTCATTTGGCGGAAGGTCATAATGATGAAGCCAATCAAGCTAGCCAGAAAGCAAAAGCGGCTCATTCGAGAGCAAAGGAAGCTGCTGCCTCTGAAGACCGTCACCGCCCGCCCGAATCAGCTGTGCCTGTTTGGATCAAGGCAACGGAATAAGCTGCGGTCAAGTAGCAGCGCGCTCTAAAAAATGTGACGCCGGTATCTAGTGTGCCGTCTCAAAATTAACTTCTCTCATGCCTGCGTGCTCATTGCCGCGCGGGCTCGCTGTATTTTGTTCAAAATATCTTCTCCCTTAGCGTTCCAAACG
>NZ_ATDK01000268.1 GCF_000444135.1 Pseudomonas avellanae BPIC 631 | reverse complement strand
GCGGCGGGTTTGCTTGCGTTTGCCTGCGTACTCAACGTCGGAAAAGCTCATTTGGCTCATGGGCGGCTCGGATCAGGTGGTCAGGCGATTTTCGCATATTTGAGACTTGTTCGGAGGTTCCTTAGGTGGGCTTACTATTTGCTTTTCTCTGGTTTATATACCCGGCAAATTAGTGCGAGCTGGAGAATATAAATATCGCCCATGCATCTGTGTTGCGGAGAATGTATTCGCTTCTGAGCTGTTTTTTGGTATTTTTTTTGCAGAGTTGAAGCCTGAATTATCCGGGAGTATTGAAAGGTTTTTAAATTTTTTGAAAGTTATCTTGGGGTTTATTATGGATTGCTATTAAAGCTTTACAGGGTTCCTCTGTAAGAGTTTCTGCCTGTTCCCATAATAAAAAACCCGGCTTGCGCCGGGTTTTTTCATCGTGTTGCACGTCAAAACTTACTGCACTTCCACCGCCAGACTGTCGCTGATCTTCTTCTGCCAGATCTGCGGACCGGTGATGTGTACGGATTCACCCGTGCTGTCCACGGCAACGGTTACCGGCATGTCTTTGACCTCGAACTCGTAGATCGCTTCCATGCCCAGTTCGGCGAAGGCCACGACTCGGGATTTCTTGATCGCCTGAGCCACCAGGTATGCAGCGCCACCGACGGCCATCAGGTACACGGCTTTGTGGTCGCGGATTGCGTCGATTGCGGTTGGGCCGCGCTCGGATTTGCCGATCATGCCCAGCAGGCCGGTCTGGTCGAGGATCTGGCGGGTGAATTTGTCCATCCGCGTGGCGGTGGTCGGGCCTGCCGGGCCGACGACTTCTTCGCGTACCGGATCAACCGGGCCGACGTAGTAGATGAAGCGACCCTTGAGGTCCACCGGCAGGGTTTCGCCCTTGTTGAGCATTTCGACCATGCGCTTGTGCGCAGCGTCGCGGCCGGTGAGCATCTTGCCGTTGAGCAGCACGGTTTCGCCCGGTTTCCAGCTTTGTACGTCTTCCGGGGTCAGGGTGTCGAGGTCGACGCGGCGGGCCGATGGGCCAGCTTCCCAGACGATTTCCGGGTAGGCGTCCAGCGATGGCGCTTCCAGCGAAGCCGGGCCGGTGCCGTCGAGCACGAAGTGGGCGTGACGGGTGGCGGCGCAGTTGGGGATCATGCACACCGGCAGCGAGGCGGCATGGGTCGGGTAATCCATGATCTTGACGTCGAGCACGGTGGTCAGACCGCCCAAGCCCTGAGCGCCGATACCCAGTTGGTTGACCTTCTCGAACAGCTCCAGGCGCATTTCTTCGATGCGGCTTTGCGGGCCGCGCGCCTTGAGCTCATGAATGTCGATGGACTCCATCAACACTTCCTTGGCCATGACGGCGGCTTTTTCAGCCGTACCGCCGATGCCGATGCCGAGCATGCCCGGCGGGCACCAGCCTGCGCCCATGGTTGGCACGGTTTTCAGCACCCAGTCGACGATCGAGTCGGACGGGTTGAGCATCGCCATCTTCGATTTGTTTTCCGAACCGCCGCCTTTCGCCGCGACGTCCACTTCCACGGTGTTACCCGGAACGATGGAGTAGTGGATAACGGCCGGGGTGTTGTCCTTGGTGTTTTTACGAGCGCCTGCCGGGTCGGCGAGGATCGAGGCACGCAAGACGTTTTCAGGCAGGTTATAAGCGCGACGCACGCCTTCGTTGATCATGTCGTCCAGGCCCATGGTGGCGCCGTCCCAGCGAACGTCCATACCGACGCGCACAAAAACCGTGACGATGCCGGTGTCCTGGCAGATCGGGCGATGACCGGTTGCGCACATGCGCGAGTTGATCAGGATCTGGGCGATGGAGTCGCGGGCGGCAGGCGATTCTTCACGCAGATACGCCTCGTGCATGGCCTGGATGAAATCCACGGGGTGGTAATAGGAAATGAACTGCAGTGCGTCTGCAACGCTCTGAATCAGGTCGTCTTGCTTGATCACGGTCATGCGGCGCGCTCCTCTGTAAGGACGGGAACATTCAATTACGCTATCGGCGGCAGTCTGGAACTGCGGCTTGAACCAGAGCTGTAAGGTTAGCTGTAGCGGGCGCAAAAAGGCGCGGCAGTATAACCCGCCCGACAAGCCAGTCTGTACAATCGCCGTTATTTTCTGCGCAGGGCGTCTGAATGCCTCAATTGCATGTGGGTGAGCGTAGCTGGTCGGTGCCCTCGGCCGGCAATCTGCTCGACGCCCTGAACCATGCCGGCGTGCCGGTTCCATACAGTTGCCGTGCCGGCAGTTGTCATGCGTGCCTGGTGCGCTGCGTAAAGGGCGAGCCTGATGATGCATTGCCCGAGGCCTTGCCCGCTGAAAAGCGTCAGCAGGGCTGGCGGCTTGCCTGCCAGTGCCGAGTAGTGGGGGATCTGACCGTCGAGGTGTTCGACCCCCGGCGCGATGGCTTGCCTGCGAAGGTCGTTGGCTGCGACTGGCTTGGCCCAACGGTGCTGCGCTTGCGGCTCGAACCGTTGCGTCCGCTGAGATACAGCGCTGGGCAGCACCAAGTGTTGTGGACCGCAAGCGGTATTGCCCGACCTTACTCGCTGGCCAGTCTTCCGGGCGAGGATGCGTTTCTGGAATTTCATATCGATTGCGGTTTGCCCGGTGCATTCCGTGATGCCGCCCGCCAGTTGCAGATCGGCGACGACATGCGGCTTGGCGAACTGCGTGGCGGGGCGCTGCGTTATGACCCCGACTGGCAGGACAAGCCGTTGCTGCTGCTGGCGGCCGGCACCGGCCTCGGTCCTTTATGGGGCGTGCTGCGCGAGGCGTTGCGTCAGGAGCATCAAGGCAGTATCCGCCTGATTCATCTGGCCCGCGACAGCCAGGCACATTATCTGGCTGATGAGCTGCTGGCTCTGGCTGAACGTCATCCACAGGTGCTGGTTCAACTGATCACCACGCAAACGCTGCAGACAACCCTGGCCGAGCTGCGCCTGTTGTCGCGGCATGCGATGGCGCTGTTGTGTGGCAGTGCCGACAGCGTTGAGATGTTTGCCAAGCGGTTGTATCTGGCAGGGTTGCCGCGTAATCAATTGCTGGCGGATGTGTTTGTGGCGCGGGAGTAAGGGGCTCGTTAGTTAAAGCTCTCGTTCCGCATGCTTCAGCGCTTAGCGTTATACAAGTCCGCTTTTGATTCTGGCCGAAGGCCGTGGGACCGGGGCGGCGATCCGCATTGTTCGCGAAAGGGCCGTTACATCCGCTGAAAATGTATCGCCCGGAATAAAGCTTTCGCGAACAAGTTCGCTCCCACGCCCTGCGGGCAGAAGCGTGCTCTGCGTCCGATGCATCGCTATGCACAAGTCCGCTTCTGATTCTGGTCGAAGGCCCCGGTCGCTCCCACGCCCTACGGGCAGAAGCCTGAAAGCCCCAGTTCCCGAGCTGACACAATACAAAAAGGCCCCGGCTCTTGCGAGACGGGGCCTTGGCTTGCAGCGCCGAGCTATCAGACCAATGGGTCGCCAACGTGCAGGATTTTCATGCCGTTGGTGCCACCGATGGTGTGGTAGCTGTCGCCTTTGGTCAGGATGACCCAGTCACCTTGCTCGACCAGACCACGCTTGAGCAGTTCGTCGACGGCGGCCTGGCTGACCTGACCTGGCGGCAGGGCTCCCGGGTCGAACGGCACGGTGTAGACACCACGGAACATCGCCGCGCGCGCTTGAGTGCCACGGTGCGGAGAGAACGCGTAGATCGGCACCGAGGAGCGGATGCGCGACATGATCAGCGGGGTGTAGCCGCTTTCGGTCAGTGCGATGATCGCCTTCACGCCAGGGAAGTGGTTGGCGGTGTACATGGCGGCCAGCGCGATGCTTTCGTCACAACGTGTGAACGAGTGGCCGATCCGGTGGCTGGACGTTTTGCCGGTCGGGTGCTTTTCAGCGCCGACGCAGATACGTGCCATGGCCTGTACGGCTTCGACCGGGTAGGAACCAGCCGCACTTTCTGCCGAGAGCATGACGGCGTCGGTGTAATCGAGCACGGCGTTGGCCACGTCGGACACTTCGGCGCGGGTCGGCATGGGGCTTGAGATCATCGACTCCATCATCTGCGTCGCTACGATCACCGCCTTGTTGTGGCGACGTGCGTGCAGAATGATGCGTTTCTGGACACCGACCAGTTCAGCGTCGCCGATTTCAACGCCCAGGTCGCCACGGGCAACCATCACAGCGTCACTGGCGCGGATCAGTGCATCGAGCACTTCGTCGTTGGCGACCGCTTCAGCGCGTTCGATCTTGGCGACCAGCCAGGCAGTGCCACCGGATTCGTCACGCAGTTGGCGGGCGTATTCCATGTCGGCGGCATCGCGCGGGAAGGAAACGGCCAGGTAATCGAGGTCCATTTCGGCAGCGAGCTTGATGTCCTGCTTGTCTTTTTCGGTCAGCGCCGGAGCAGTCAGGCCACCGCCACGACGGTTGATGCCTTTATGGTCGGACAGCGGACCGCCGATCAGCACGGTGCAGTGCAGTTCGTGTGCGGTCTGGGTGTCGACGCGCATGACCACGCGACCGTCGTCGAGCAACAGCTCGTCGCCTACGCCGCAATCCTTGACCAGATCCGGGTAGTCGATACCCACGATCTGCTGGTTGCCACTGGTCAGCGGGTGAGCAGTCGAGAAGGTGAATTTGTCACCGACCTTCAGCTCGATTCGCTTGTCGGTGAACTTTGCGATACGGATTTTAGGACCCTGCAGGTCGCCCAGCAGAGCGACGAAGCGCCCGTGTCTGGCGGCGATTTCGCGGATGAGCTTGGCGCGTGCCTTGTGTTCATCCGGAGTACCGTGAGAGAAGTTCAGACGAGCAACGTCCAGACCCGAGAGGATCAGTTGTTCGATGACTTCCGGCGAGTTGCTGGCAGGGCCAAGTGTGGCGACGATTTTGGTGCGGCGAACGGTCATGCACAAACTCCTTAATTGAAGCGCAGCGAGAGGCTACTCCTGTCTGTGTATTTAGTCATTGTTCCTTTGCACTACCGTGTTGCTGTGGTGAAGGGCAATCGGCTGACAGTCTGCACTCGATTTGCTTGAAGAAACGGGCTGTCAGGCCGATACAGGGCAGAGAACAGGAGACTCCCATGCGTATTGTAACGATTGTTGTATTACTGACTGCGCTCAGCGGTTGCACCCGCTGGGCAATGAACTCCAACCTTGATCACGCCTACCGGGCCTATCAGGAGGGCGATTGCGACCGGGTGATGCTCGATCTTTCCAAGGTCGATCGTCAGAGTCGCGAGCGGCGCTATGTGCAGCCGGAAGTGTCGATGCTGCGCGGCCAGTGCCTTGAGCGGCAAAAACTGTACGTCGATGCTGCGCAGACCTATCAGTTCCTGATGAACCAGTACCCTGGCAGCGAATATGCGTATCGTGCGCGCGCCAGGCTCGACACGCTGGCTCAACTGGGCCACTACCCCCAGGCTCAGCCCGCCAGGCCTGTGCCCGCACCGGCTCCTGTGCGAAACGTATCCGTTTCAAAGTAGTTACCCTCGTTTGGAGGGCAGGTGTCGTATTCGGGTGGATTTAAAAAAATTCTGATCTAGGCTGTGTTCACCAACGTACTAACTGTAACGAGCTTCTTCAAAAGCGTTCCCGGAGCGTTTGCAATTGAAGTCCTCGGCAAGAAAACGGTGTTAGGTGAACGCAACATTGGCCTCGGAAGGCAGCCTGCCATGCATACAGAGCGAAAAATCGAACGGCACCAATTGCAGGACTATCTGCAGGTTTTCAATCGCCACACCGGCAAGCCGGTAGGGTGCCTGGGCAATGTGTCCGGGGAAGGGCTGATGCTTATCAGCGATCTGCCGGTGCTGGTGGGGGCTAAATTCGATTTATGCCTGAAACTGCCGGGTAACACCGTTGGACAGACGCTTGAGGTCAGCGCCAAGTGCCTCTGGTGTCGCGAAGACGAGACACCGGGCAGTTACGATTCTGGCTTCAAGCTGTCTCAGGTCTCGGCGGAGTATCTGGACTTCATCCGGCTGTTGCAGCGGTATTTCTGTTTTTACCCTTCTTATGAAGCGTCAGCCTGATTCTGTCGGCTGGCAGATTCAAGAGTGTCATAGGGTGCCCGCCTTTTTCCAGCTCAGGTAACGAGTGACCAGTTGTGGCCCCAGCTCCTTAGGCCTTGCGTCCATTATTGCCATGCCTTGTGCACGCAAGCGGTCGTGCAGGGAAGTGCGCGCATTTAGAAAGCTGATGGTCCCACAGTATTCCAGCGCCTCATCAGCGGTTTGCACCGGCGACTGACGCAGGCTGTCGAGTACCTCCTCTCTGAGGCTGGCAATCAATACTCTATGGTGCTTGCCGAGTTGCCTGACGGCCGCCAGCAGTTCCTCGTCGTCTTCATCGCGCAGGTTGGTGATCAACACCACCAGTGAGCGTTTTTTATGACGCACCATCAATTGCCGAACGGCGGCGCTGTAGTCAGCGGGTCTTCGAGTGGTCTGCAGGTCGTAGACCGAGTTGAGTAACAGGTTGAGCTGGCCCGATCCCTTGACCGGCGCCAGATAACGGTCCTGCTCGCCGGCAAACGTCGCAAGGCCTATCGAGTCGCCTTGACGCAGTGCTACATAACTCAGCAGCAGGCAGGCATTGAGTGCGTGATCGAAGTGCGACAGGTCGCCGTCCTGACTGCGCATGCGACGTCCGCAATCGAGCATGAACACAATCTGCTGATCGCGCTCGTCCTGATACTCCCGGGCGATGGGGGTTCGCTGGCGGGCAGTGGCCTTCCAGTCGATCTGGCGCAAGCTGTCACCTTCACGAAACTCACGCAACTGATTGAATTCCATCCCCAACCCGCGACGTTGCAGCTGGCGCACGCCCAACTGGCTCAGCCAGTTATCCACAGCCAGTAGCTGGCCGCCGTAGAGTCGGGCGAAGTCAGGGTAGACGCGGGTTGTATTCTGCAATGCCACGTGGCGACGTGCCGTCCATAACCGCAACGGCCCCGGCAGACTGATTTCGCAGTGCTCAAACGTGAAATGACCGCGGCTTGACGGGCGCAGCCGGTAGCCGATGCTGCCCTTGCCGCGAGCAGGCAGGGTGATGGTTTGCGGCAGGTCTTCATGCTCCAGGCCCTGCGGCAGGTGGTCGAACACCCTTAACGTGAGCGGTTTGGCACCGTCGTGCTGCAGATCAAGTCGAGCTTCGTTCCAGCGATCCAGTGCCAGGCTGCCCGCAAGCTCGCGTTGTATGCGCGGCGAGGGGCGTCTGAGCAGCCAGCATGCATCAAGCAGGCTCAGGCCCGCCAAGGCCAGCAATGCGCCCCAGTACAGGCTGTCGATTTTTGCCGGGTAGTCGATCCCCAGCGCCTGCAACGTCCCGAGCAGCAATGCAAGGCACGCCAGCCCGCCGAGCCAGTACAGCATCGCAACAGCCGGTTTGAGGACCTGTTTCACAGGCGCGGTGCCGAGACCTGATCGAGGATCTGCCTGAGCACTTGATCCACCGACAGGCCCTCGATGTCCAGTTCCGGCGAGAGCTTGACCCTGTGTCGCAACACGGCCAGCGCGCAGCCCTTGATGTCATCCGGCGTTACAAACTCGCCGCCGCGCAACAGCGCACGGGCTCGTCCGCCACGCACCAGGGCGATCGACGCGCGCGGCCCTGCGCCCTGATTCAGACCGGGCCAGGTCCGCGTACTGCGGGCCAGTCGCACAGCGTAATCCAGCACATGCTCATCAATGGGCAACTCGCTGGCAATGCGTTGCAGGACCTGAACCTCCCGGGCCTGCATGATGACCCTGAGCGGGCGCACATCGAGCATGTCGGCACGGCTTGAGCGTGTGACCTGGCGCACCATGTCCAGCTCTTCCTGCGCCTCGGGATAATCCATGCGCAGCTTGAGCATGAAACGGTCCAGTTCGGCTTCCGGCAGCGGGTACGTGCCTTCCTGTTCGATGGGGTTCTGGGTCGCCAGCACCATGAACGGTTGCGGGATGGGCAGGGCGCGGCCCTCAAGCGTCACTTGCCGCTCCTGCATGGCTTCGAGCAGCGCAGCCTGAGTCTTGGCCGGCGCCCTGTTGATCTCGTCGGCCAGCAGCAGATTTGTGAACAGCGGCCCCTTGCGCAGCTTGAACTGTTCGGTCTGCAGGTCGTACACGGCATGTCCGGTGACATCGCTGGGCATCAGATCCGGCGTGAACTGGATACGGGCGAACTCGCAGCCGATACAACTGGCGAGCGCCCGCACCAGCAACGTCTTGCCCAGCCCCGGTACACCTTCAAGCAGCACATGACCGCCGCCGATCAGTGCAGTCAGAACGTCCTCGATAACTGCGTTTTGTCCAATCACGGCCTTTTGCAGTTCGTTGCGCAATGCCTGGGCGAGCTGGTTGGCGCGCTGGCGTTGCTGCGTCTGGGTGCTTGCCGGGCTGGTGGGTTCGGTGGCTGGCTCTGCAACAGGTTCGGCTCTGCCGACGTGTTCGTGCGTTTGATCGCTCATGCGTTCCAAGGCTCCGCTAGCTTCCATATTTATTTTATCTTCGTATATCAAGGACTTGCCTGATTTTAGCGTTTGTTTTTTTGAGGCGATTCAGTGATTGCCCGCCTGAAAAATTGCGATTCAATGATCGTCAGCGCGATCCTGGCCCCGATATACGTGTTCTAGCATGACAATGGCGCATGAGTCGATTTCGATGGTTGCTCAATCCCTGTGGGATGGTCGTCCAAGCGAATCGGTGGGGAAGTGGTTTTATTTTTCGTTGCTCAATGTCGAGGGCCTGTAAGGAAAATTTTTCTTTATCTAAACGCATAAAAAAGGCTGTAAAGATAGGATTTATTTGCCTTGATGCGATGGTTCGTAACGTCTAGAGTCCTTATTCATAAGGATATTATTTCTTTCCTTAAATTGTGTTTAAGCGGGTTTTTATAAAGAAAGGTTGTCTCTATGAATTTTCTCGGCATGACAGATGAAGCCATTGCAGTTGAGTTAGGTGCGAGAATTCAGCGTCAGCGTCTGAACCGTAACAAGACACAAGAGCAGATCGCTGAGGCGGTTGGCGTCAGCAAGCCTACGATTGTTCAACTGGAGCGCGGTCATGCAAAACTGACCACACTCATAGCGGTGATGAGGGCTCTCGACATTATCGATCAGGTTAACCAGATAGTACCCGATGTCCCGGTCTCTCCTGTCCAGGTGTACAAAATGAGTGGGGCAGTGCGTCAACGCGCATCTTCAAAGGTCCGGCGTATTTCACAAGACAGGAGCAGTGGGGACACGGAAGCGGCCGTGCCGAAAGTTCTGCATGGCAAACGATTGAAAAAGGACGATGGCGGATGGTAGCAAACACTGCTCGTGTGAGCCTCTGGGGTAACCCCGTGGGGGCTCTGGTCTGGGACGATGAGAAGCGAATCGGGAGCTTTGAATACTTCCCCGAATTTATCGGTGGGGGCTTGGAGATAGCTCCGCTGACGATGCCGCTGAGCGCAGGCACGATATACACATTTCCCGGCCTCAATCCAGATGTCTATAAAGGCCTTCCCGCGTGCCTCTCGGACTCACTTCCTGATGATTTCGGTAATGCCCTTATTGATGCGTGGCTGGCGCGTGAGGGTCGCGATAAAGCATCCTTCAGCCCTGTAGAGCGTTTGCTTTACACAGGGCATCGGGCGATGGGTGCCCTGGAATATGACCCGGCTATCAACGGGGGTTCCCGTCAGAGTGTTCCGGTCGAACTTGAGTCGCTGGTGAAGCTTGCTGGCGAGGTGCTCTCGGACCGCGAAAGTTTTACAGCAAGGCTTTCGGGTGGTAGTACCAGCCCGCAAGAAAGGGATGCGATGCATCGCCTGTTTCAGATTGGCACCAGTGCTGGCGGCGCTCGGCCAAAGGCAGTCATAGCCATGAATGAACGCGGCGACATAAGGTCGGGTCAGGTTCCCGCCCCAGAAGGTTTTACTCAATGGCTTCTAAAGTTTGATGTGGATAAAGGCGCAAGTTCACTGGGTGATCCTCTAGGAGGGTGTAGACAAAATCATGTAGTGAGTCGGCGCGCGAGTATTCGAGCCTCGGCCAACCAAACCCATGCCTCGCTTACCGCAAAAAGGCGATC
>NZ_ATDK01000267.1 GCF_000444135.1 Pseudomonas avellanae BPIC 631 | reverse complement strand
AAACTCAAGAGAAACTATGAAAGCGTCATAGCAATGGCCTGCGCTTTTCTGTGGCTACCAATGTGAAACGGGAACAGACCCTAAGGCAACCGGAAAAATTCAACAACCGCTGTCTCCAGCGGTTATACGTACTCACCCTGAAGGGTGGCCAGGACGTTACGAGACCCACCAGCGTCTCGATGTTCGCCCAGGTAAATACCTTGCCAGGTGCCCAGCGCCAGTCGGCCTGCCGTAACCGGCAATAGCAACTGGCAGCCCAGCAAACTGGCCTTGAAATGCGCAGGCAAGTCATCAGGGCCTTCGTCGTCATGTTCGTAGCCGTCCACGCCCTGAGGCACCAGACGGTTGAAAAAACGCTCGAAGTCACGACGAACCGCCGGATCGGCATTTTCGTTGACGGTCAACGAAGCCGAGGTATGTTGCAGCCATACGTGAAGCAGGCCGACACGACAATCGCGCAACTGAGGCAAGCCTGCGACGATCTCGTCAGTCACCAGATGAAACCCGCGAGACCTGGCCCGCAAGGCAATCCTGGATTGATGCCACATACCGTTCTCCGCATCTTCGGCGCGCATTCTAACTCGACTGAGGAAAAAGCAAAGCGCGCAATAAACCGGCTTCCCTGCAAGTTGACGAAGACTGCTGCAACATCGTTACCTGCGCTGCGTCATGCTGCCGAGATCATTGACACGGGAAAGATCAATGACAGCAAAAAAGCACGGTTTATCCACAAATGTAAGACAAAAAAAATGCCCGGAGACCGGGCATTCTTTTTTGCATCTGCGGCTGCTTACAAGTTGTAGCCACGCTCGTTGTGTTGCGCAAGGTCCAGACCGACAGACTCTTCCTCGTCGGTAACCCGCAGACCCATCACTGCATCCAGTACCTTGAGGATGATGAAGGTCACGATCGCGGTGTAAACGACAGTGAACGCGACACCCTTGAACTGAATCCAGACCTGAGCACCGATGTCAGTCACAGTGCCGAAGCCGCCCAGTGCAGGGGCTGCGAACACACCGGTCAGGATCGCGCCGACGATACCGCCGATACCGTGAACGCCGAACGCATCCAGAGAGTCATCGTAGCCAAGCTTGCGCTTGAGGCTGGTGGCGCAGAAGAAGCAGATCACGCCTGCCGCCAGACCGATAATCAGCGCGCCCATCGGGCCAACTGTACCGGCTGCCGGGGTAATGGCAACCAGACCGGCAACCACACCCGAAGCGATGCCCAGCGCACTTGGCTTGCCGTGCGTCAGCCACTCGGCGAACATCCAGCCCAGTGCGGCGGCAGCGGTAGCGATTTGTGTAACCAGCATCGCCATACCGGCAGTGCCATTGGCCGCTGCGGCAGAACCGGCGTTGAAACCGAACCAGCCAACCCAGAGCATCGCTGCGCCGATCAGGGTGTAACCCAGATTGTGCGGAGCCATCGGGGTGGTCGGGAAGCCTTTGCGCTTGCCCAATACCAGGCAAGCCACCAGACCGGCTACACCGGCGTTGATGTGCACCACGGTGCCGCCTGCGAAGTCCAGAACGCCCCAGTCCCACAACAAGCCACCGACGCCGCCCCAGACCATGTGGGCAATTGGCGCGTAGACCAGCGTGAACCAGATACCCATGAAAATCAGCATCGCGGAGAACTTCATGCGTTCTGCGAAAGCACCGACGATCAGGGCTGGAGTGATGATCGCAAAGGTCATCTGGAAGGTGACGAACACCGCCTCAGGGAACAATGCAGCAGGACCGGTAAGGCTTGCCGGCGTGATACCCGCCAGGAACGCTTTACCCATACCGCCAAAGAAGGAATTGAAGTTGACGACGCCAGCTTCCATACCGGTTGTGTCAAACGCGATGCTGTAACCGTAAACGACCCACAGGATGCTGATCAGGCCGGTGATGGCAAAACACTGCATCATCACGGACAGGATGTTTTTTGAACGGACCATGCCGCCGTAGAACAGCGCGAGACCGGGAATGGTCATGAACAGGACCAGAGCGGTCGCGGTCAGCATCCATGCGGTGTCGCCAGAGTTCAGCACCGGCTCGGCCACTGGGTCAGCCGCCAGGGCAAGACCAGGTATTGCGAGGGACAACAGGGCACCGAGCCCTGCGAATTGACGCAGAGTCATATTGTTTTCTCCTGGGGCGTTGGGGTTTGGCGGCTTAAATTGCGTCTGTATCGGTCTCGCCGGTACGGATGCGAATGGCCTGTTCCAGATTGACCACAAAAATCTTGCCGTCACCGATCTTGCCAGTGTTGGCGGCCTTGGTTATGGCTTCGATGACACGATCCAGATCCTTGTCATCGATGGCGACATCGATCTTCACTTTAGGAAGGAAGTCGACGACGTATTCAGCACCGCGGTACAGCTCGGTGTGACCCTTCTGACGCCCGAAGCCTTTGACTTCAGTAACAGTGATGCCCTGCACGCCGATTTCAGACAACGACTCGCGCACGTCATCCAATTTGAACGGCTTGATGATGGCAGTGACTAGCTTCATGAAAACTTTCTCCCGAATTGGTGGACTTGCCCCAGGAAAACAAACCCGACTCAAGTCTAAGCGCAGTGTCTGGCTTTGTAACGTGTCGGCCGCCTGATCAGGCCAGACCAACTCCAGAAAACCGCTTCTGACGAAACACTTCCCCGCTCCGCCTGCCGCACTGCATTCGTCACAGCGACTGCATCAGTGCATGGGTCATTAGCCACTAAGCAGAAAGCTTGCCATCTCGTGAATATTCATTGAATACAGGCCCTTGGATGCGTTTCGCTTCATAAGGCCGGTACTGCAACGAGGGTAATGCACAACAATAGTGCTTATGTGCCCGCCCCAGCGCGCCATAAGCGTGCACCTTGCGCCCTCGGAATTGACTATAGACGCTGCGTGTTACACTGCTGCCCATCTGATTCAGGAAAATCATCATGCTCGCGCCCAAAGCTTTCCTCGATGCCCTCAGCGGCCACGCCTCGCGCCTGTTCAACGGCGAAACGCCGGTCCCTCGCAGCGAATTCGAAACCCAGTTCAAAGCACTGCTGCAAAGCGGTTTCAGCAAACTGGACCTGGTCAGCCGCGAAGAGTTCGACAGCCAGATGGCCGTCCTCGCCCGCACCCGTGCCCGCCTCGAGGCGCTGGAGGCCAAGATGGCCGAGCTGGAAGGCAAGCTCGGTGGGGCTGAGAAGGCTGAGTCTGAAAAGGCTGGATAAGGGCTCATTGACTGCACTGACGGGTGACAGTTATCAGCCGCAGTGGGCCAGACATTTGACCTGCTCACGAATCTGCGCGCCCTTCTCTGTCTCTGCCTTGCGCAGATCATAGGCAAGCTGCAGGTTAAGCCAGAACTCAGGACTCGTCTCCAGGCATACAGCCAGACGCAGCGCTACATCAGCGCTCACACCTCTGCGCTGGAGCACGATGTCGTTCACCGTCGGCGTAGAAACCTTAAGGGCCCTGGCCAACGCTGCGGCGGTCAGCCCCATCGGCTCAAGATATTCCTCTTTCAGAACCTCGCCTGGATGGACGGGGCGCATTCCGTTTTTGTTCATTGGAGCACCTCAGTGATAATCGACAATTTCTACGTCCTCGGGACCGTTGATGCGATGGCCACAGCCGCGTCTTGCCTTGTAAAAAGAGATATCTCGTGTGCACGCACTTAAAACTCACAATCATGATTAAAGCTTAACGTTATTCGTTAACACAAGATTTTATTTGCTATCATCTCAGCCTACAATCCGACCCTTCGGCCGATTCTGTAGGACATGTCCTGACTTCAGATTGTTGACGATGTGAGGGCCAAAAACCGCTCAGGAGTCTCATTTGTCGAGCTGTTACACGAATCGTCAGGCTGAAGGCGGTGCCAGTTCGATGGTTCGGCAGTAATCCATGAACAGACGAGTGGCACGGGTCGGCTGGTTGTTGCGCAGATAGGCCATGACCAGGGTGGATGCTGGCATGTCGTCTTCGATGTCCAGTTGCACCAAGAACTCACCGTCGTAGGTCATGTTGGTTCGGGGTCGGGTGACCAGTACAGAAAACCCCAGCCCCTGGCCGACCATGCAGCGTACCATTTCGATCGACGGCGAGCTGTACGCAACCACCGGCGCGTAGCCTTTTTCCGTGAAGATATCCATGAAGTAGGTTCTGCTGGGCACCGCATCCAGCAGGATCATCGGCTCGTGGCTCAACTCCAGTAGCGTCACTGTTTTTTTCTGCGCCAGCGGATGAGCCGCCGGTAGCAATGCGTAGGGTTTGTGCGGTGCATTCAACTCTTCCTTGTTGATCGTCGTGCCCAGCTCCAGATCGTACAGAAATGCCAGATCGAAGCGGCCTCGGTGCAGCCCGTGCATCAGTTCGTGTTGCTCGCCGTCGTAAAGCTGAATGGTAACGTCCGGGTATAACCGCTTGAAGCCGGAAACCAGTCTGGGCATATAAAGGGGTGCGGCTGATTCAAAGCAACCGATAGCGATGGTGCCCGATACGTGTTCATTCTCGGCCCGAGAGTCTTGTTCGAGCTCTTCGGAAAGCCGCAGTAACTCCTTGGCCTTCTCATACACTTTGCCGCCGCCTGAAGTTAAAGAAACACCTTGGGCGTGGTGGCGCACAAACAGCGGCTGATTAAAGGCCTCTTCGAGATTCTTGATAGCGACAGAAATAGACGGTTGAGAAATATGCAGCTGCCGCGAGGCTTCGGCAATACTGTCCATCTCGACCGCCGTCACGAAATACTTGAGCTGTTTCAATGTAAAGTGAGCCACGCAATACCTCGTTATGAGCAGGCCTTGGGCGGCTGCACCTGAATAGCTTTTACCTATGCTTAGCGAGGAGTGTGCCAGACGCTCACGCACTGACGCATTCACCAGGCGACCCCGAATTTATTGGCTGGCCACAGTCTCTCGCCTGCAATTTCCGATGCTGAGCCATTGGCCGATAGCCCAACGATTGCAGGCAGCGCACCCATTACGAGCGATTATTACAGCACTTATAATCGATCGCCCTAAAAAGGTGCGATCAAGCGCGAAGTGCTTTAAAGCTTATATCACCGGTTTTACCGTACACGTGTTTAAAATATGAATACGAGCCCCCTGCTTAGGATTTTCCTATGCTCCGGGCCAAAACTTACTATTTGTCTGATGAACCTGGCATCAATCATGATGGCTTCAGAAAAGGACGGGGCAGCGTTCAGTTTTAATTCCAGCGACACGTCGCCCATCACTGTTCCATTTATCGAGCGAGCCGACAATGACCTTTGACTGGAAGTACATGTTCGGCCTGTTCAGCGATACCGAGTTCTGGATGGCCACCTGGACGGTTATTCAACTCAGTGTACTCACTTGGGTAATCAGTATTTTTCTGGGTTTTATTCTTGCGCTGGCCAAACAATCATCTGTGCCGCTGATCAATTTACCGGCAAAAGCCTATATCTGGTTGTTTCGCAGCTTGCCGTTACTGGTGCTGCTGATATTTGTCTATAACTTGCCGCAGGCGTTACCGGCGACGTCGGCCGTGTTGGCCAATCCGTTCTGGGCAGGCCTGATTGCCATGGTGATGTGCGAAACAGCCTATGTCGCAGAAATTCATCGCGGCGGCCTGCTGTCCATCGCCAAGGGCCAGACCGAAGCCGCACGGGCGCTGGGGCTGCGCTTCGTGGGCACACAATGGCGGATCGTCATCCCGCAGGCGCTCCGCGTTGCGCTGCCATCGCTCACCAACGAATACATTTCCATCGTCAAACTCAGTTCACTGGTTTCGGTGATCTCGCTGACCGAGATTCTGATGGTCGGCCAGCGCCTCTATTCACAGAACTTTCTGGTGATGGAAACCATGGCGGCGGTGGCGTTCTATTACGTGCTGGTCGTTACGGTATTCGACTTTCTGCTCAAGCGCCTGGAGCGTCATCTGGACGTGACGCAGCGCAAGGTCACACGTGAGCCCGACGCCGAGATGCTCGAACTGGCGACCCGCCAGCCTGCTGTGGTAGCGCGTCCGGTCATTGATTTTGCAGGCCCTGCGCTTCAGGCAACGCGCTTGCACAAGGCTTACAACGACATCGAAGTTCTGGGAGCGGTCAGCCTGCAGATCAACCCCGGCGAAGTGGTTTCGGTGATTGGCCCGTCAGGTTCGGGCAAGACCACGCTGATCCGGTTGCTCAATGGTCTTGAGCAGATCGACAACGGCGATATCAAGATCAACGGCCAACCGTTCATCCACCTTGTGCGCCAGGGCGCGCAAAAGCCGCGCTATGTCGAGAACGCCGCCTACCGACTGAACATAGGCATGGTGTTTCAAAGCTTCAACCTGTTCCCGCACCTGAGCGTGCTCAACAACCTGCTGTTGGCGCCGCGTTACCACCGCCTGGCGCCCGCACAGGAACTCAAGCCGCAGGCGTACGAGTTGCTGAACAAGGTCGGCATGCTGGAACACGCCTGGAAATACCCGCACCAGTTGTCCGGTGGGCAGCAGCAGCGCGTCGCCATCGCTCGCGCCCTGATGATGCGCCCGCAAATCATGCTGTTCGACGAACCCACCTCAGCGCTGGACCCAGAAAAGGTCAACGAGGTGCTGCAGGTCATTGAAACCCTCGCCCAGGAAGGCATCACGATGGTCATCGTGACCCATGAAATGAACTTCGCCTTCAAGGTCTCCGACCGGATCGTGTTCATGGAGAAGGGACGCGTGATCTGCGATGACAAACCCCAGGCACTACGCGACGGCCAGCACCCGCGAGTTGAAGCCTTTCTTAAAGACGTCTCACTGGCCTGAGGCCTTGTTGAAGAGGAGAAAAACATGATCGAGCAATGGCAGATAGACCAGTTTCATGAGCAAGGCTTTCTCGTGGTGGAAGGCGTGCTGGCAGCCGATGAAGTGGCGGCCCTTCAACAGGACTTTGATCAGTGGGTAAACGACAGCCGCAGTCAGCATCAGGCATGGGGGCAGACTCAGGACGGTCGCCCGCGTTTTGACATTGAAAGCGACCATCGGCCTGATCACCCTTCACTGCGCCGCGTGACATCACCCACGGAAATCTCGCCGGCCTACCAGCACTCGGCGTTTCAGTCGCAAATGGCAGTTATTGCCGCGCAACTGATCGGCGGCAGCGGTACGCGCTTTCACCACAGCAAGATCAACTCCAAGTTGCCCCACACCGCGACTCAGGTGAAGTGGCACCAGGACTTTCTTTTTACGCCACACAGCAACGACGATCTGGTTACGGCGCTGCTGATGATCAGCGATGTAACGCCTGAAAACGGCCCTCTGAATGTTGCGCCCGGCAGCCACAAAGGGCCGCTCTGGTCGCACTGGCAGAACGACCGCTTCACCGGTGCCGTGGATGACGCGGTGGTTGAGCAGCATTGCCAGCAACCGGTTGCGTGTTATGGCCCGTCAGGCTCTGTGTGCTTCATGCACACCCGCCTGCTGCACGCTTCAAGCCCTAATGAAACCGAGTTCCCGCGCACGCTGTTCATCAGCGTCTATGCCGCCGAAGACGCGCTGCCCTTCGGTGAAAACCCGTTGCCCAGCGAGCACAGCGGGCTGATGGTCGCAGGCCAGGAAAGCGGCCTGGTACGCAGCACCGAAAACCATGTTCGCTTGCCGCAGAAACCCAAAGGTGCTTCGTTTTTCGTGCAGCAAGCCGGAAAAGACGCCGCCATTGCCTGATCCCTACTGACTCCACGAGGAATACCTATGAAACTGTCAGGTCTGATTGTTCGTCCCGTTGCCTTGGCTTTGCTGGGCGCGGTGGTTGCCATGTCCTCGTCTGTGGCCTCGGCCTTCCAGCAGCCGGGCAAGATCATTGCCGGTTCCGACATGACGTTCTTTCCCTACGAATACATGGAAAAGAACCGTCCGGCTGGTTTCGACATCGAGTTTCTCGATGGCCTGGCGAAGGTCATGGGCATGACGGCAGAGAATATCGACACGCGCTTTCCCAACCTGATCGGCGGGCTGCAGGGCGGTCGTTTCGACATCACCAACTCGTCGATGTACATCACCGCCGACCGCCTGAAAGTCATCGACATGATCCCGTACCTGAAAAGCGGTGAAGCCATTCTGGCGGTCAAGGGCAGCGCTTATCAGCCCAAGGTTCCGGAAGACTTCTGTGGCCACAAGATCGGCTCAATGGCTGCAACCTCGTGGCTGCAACAGTTGCAGAAACTCTCCACCGAATACTGCGTGAAAAATGGCCTGCAGCCGATTGCAATCAGTGAATACGGCACTGATCCGCAAACCACTCAAGCAATGCTGGCACATGCGGTTGAAGCGCAGATTACCGACGCGGCCGTTGCGCGCGGTGTGGTCGACAAGCTGGGCAGTAAAGTGGTGATCTCTTCCGAAACTCTGATCTATCCGGTGCTCAACGGCTTTGGCGTTAAAAAGGGTAACAACGAGGTCAGGACCGCGCTGGAGAAGGGGCTTGAGAAGTACAGCAAAACCCCGGAATACGCAGCCTTGCTGGACAAGTACAAGTTCCAGGCGCCCACGGCAGATGACATCGCCGCGCTGATGCCCAAGCCCTGACAACCAAAGAGCGTGCCTGGCAGGTTTGACGGGCACGCTCGACCGGAGAGCAATCAATCATGGCCCTTAACTTCGAAGAGCAGACGCGCATAGACCTGGCGGCGACCTTTCGCATCATCGCCCATCTGGGCATGCACGAAGCGGTCGCCAACCATTTCAGCGCCGCGATCTCGGCTGATGGCAAACAGTTTCTACTTAACCCCAAGTGGAAACACTTTTCACGCCTGCGCGCCAGCGACTTGCTGTTGCTTGACGCTGACGATGCCGACGCGGCGCACCGTCCCGATGTCGATGCAACCGCCTGGTCGATTCATGGGCAGGTTCACCAACGCTTGCCCGATGCCCGCGTGGTGCTGCACTTGCACCCGGTCTACACCACGGCCGTGGCGTGTCTGGCCAAACCGCATATTCCACCCATCGATCAAAACACCGCACGCTACTTCAACAGGGTCGCGGTGGACGAGCTCTACGGCGGCATGGCCGACACGACCGCCGAAGGCGCTCGATTGGCAGGTTTGCTGGAGGACAAGAGCCGCCTGTTGATGGGCAACCACGGCGTCATCGTCACTGCGCCCAACGTCGGCGAAGCCTTCGATGACATCTGGACCTTGGAGCGCTCCTGCCAGATTCTGGTGACTGCCTGGTCCACAGGCCAGCCGCTCAAAGTGCTGCCCGACGATGTCGCCGAGAAGACCGCGCGTGACTGGCAGAAGATCACCGATTTCTCTCGCCAGCACTTCGAAGAAATGAAGCTGCTGATGATTCAGGCAGACCCTTCTCTGCTCGATTGACCGCACCTGTTACTGACTGGATACGCGTCTGCGGATGCCGTAGGCCTTGTTACGCCTGCGCCCTGACGATTCATTGGTTTTTACAACGTCAACATGCCGAAAAACACGTGTTAAAGGATGCCGAAATGACCGAACACATCACAGAAATCGATACGCTCGTCATTGGCGCAGGCCAGGCGGGCGTGGCCACCAGCGAGCATTTGAGCCGTCTTGGCATTCAGCACCTGGTCCTTGAAAAGCATCGCGTTGCCGAGGCCTGGCGCAGTGGTCGCTGGGACTCGCTGGTGGCCAACGGGCCGGCCTGGCATGACCGATTTCCCGGCCTTGAATTCGACATGGATCCGGACGGATTCGCCGGTAAAGAACAGGTCGCCGACTACTTCGAGCGCTACGCGCGCGCATTCGACGCCCCGATCAAAACGGGCGTTGAAGTCACACGCGTCACCCGCAACACCGAGCGCTCGGGGTTCACCGTCGAGACCAGTGCAGGCACCTACGTGGTCAATCATCTGGTGTCGGCGACAGGGCCGTTTCAGAAGCCGGTCATTCCGGCAATTGCCCCCGTTGACGAGGCGTTGCATCAGATCCACTCGGCGCAGTATTTCAACCCGCAGCAATTGCCCGAGGGCGCAGTGCTGGTGGTGGGCGCAGGCTCGTCCGGCGTGCAGATCGCCGAGGAGTTGATGCTGGCGGGGCGCAACGTCTATCTGTCAGTCGGCCCCCATGATCGCCCGCCACGCGCCTACCGTGGCCGCGATTTCTGCTGGTGGCTGGGTGTGCTGGGGCTCTGGGACAGCGAAACCGCGCAGCCTGGCAAAGAACACGTGACCATTGCTGTCAGTGGTGCGCGAGGTGGTTACACCGTGGACTTCAGGCGCCTGGCACAAAACGGAATGGTGCTGACAGGTCTGACCGAAAGCTTTGTCGATGGCAAGGTCCGTTTCCAGAGCGATCTGGTCAATAACCTGGACAGCGGCGACGCGAACTACCTGTCGCTGCTCGATGCCGCTGACGCCTATGCCACCCGCAACGGACTGGACCTTCCACTGGAGCCGGCAGCCCGTGCAAGAGTGGCCGACTCGCCCTGCATAACCGACCCGTTACGCGAGCTGGACCTGGTCGCGTCGGGCGTAACGTCCATCATCTGGGCCACGGGTTATTCACAGGATTACAGCTGGCTACACGTCGACGCTTTCGACGCCAAAGGCAAGGCTGTTCATCAACGCGGTGTGTCCCGCGAGCAAGGTCTGTATTTCGTCGGTCTGCCGTGGCTATCGCGACGCGGCTCGGCGTTTATCTGGGGCGTGTGGCACGACGCCAAACATGTGGTCGATCAAATCGCCACGCAGCATAAATACCGAGCGTATGACCAAAGCAAACGTGAGGCGCCCGCCCCCCGCTTGCGCAACGTCAGCCTTTGAACATTGCCTGCAACGCCCATTGGAGCTAACCATGACCACCCCGACGCACACCCGTATTCGCATGTTCAACACCAAGGACACCTACCCCAACCAAAGCCTGGACAACGACTTGTGCCAGGCGGTGCGCGCCGGTAATACCGTGTACGTGAGAGGTCAGGTGGGCACCGATTTCGACGGCAATCTGGTCGGCCTCGGTGATCCGGCGGCGCAGGCCAGTCAGGCGATGAAAAACGTCAAGCAACTGCTGGAAGAGGCTGGCAGCGACCTGTCGCATATCGTCAAGACGACCACCTACATTATCGATCCGCGTTATCGCGAGCCGGTCTATCACGAAGTCGGCAAGTGGTTGAAAGGCGTTTTCCCCATTTCCACCGGTTTAGTGGTCTCTGCGTTGGGTCAGCCGCAATGGCTGATGGAAATCGACGTGATCGCCGTCATCCCCGAATAAGGACCGTCGCCCATGACTTTTTCCATTGCTGCACGTTGCGCCGAGACCGGCCAATTGGGCATCGCTATCAGCTCATCGAGCATTGCCGTGGGCGCACGCTGCCCCTGGTTGCGCGCGGGTGTCGGGGCAGTGTCTTCGCAGAACATCACCCTTCCGGCGCTGGGCCCGCAAACGCTGGACCTGATCGAGGCCGGGATGTCAGCTACCCAAGCGCTGGATGACGTCATGAGCGCCAGCCCGTTCAGCGAGTATCGGCAAATCACGGCGATAGATCATCTGGGGCGAGTCGCGCATTTCAGTGGCGGTGAAACGCTTGGTATCAATAACGCAGTTAGCGGCGATCAATGCGTAGCGGCCGGCAACATGCTGGCCAGCCCGACAGTTATCGACGCAATGATTCAGGCGTTCGAGCACAGCACCGGGCATCTGGCTGACCGTTTACTGAGCGCGATGCAGGCCGGTCTGGCGGCAGGCGGCGAAGCAGGCCCCGTGCACTCGGCTGCACTGAAAGTGGTGGGCGAGCAATCCTGGCCGATTGTTGATCTGCGTGTGGACTGGGCCGAGCACGATCCAGTGGATGCGCTGAGCCGTCTCTGGCAAGCCTATCGACCACAAATGCAGGATTATCTGGACCGCGCCCTGAACCCCGCCGCAGCGCCAGGTTACGGCGTACCGGGAGACGAACGATGAGCGCCAGTCGCGAGTTGTTGGCGCGGCTGGTGGCATTCGACACCACCAGCCGAGTGTCGAATCTGGCCTTGATCGACTGTGTTCGTGACTACCTGGAAGGCTTCGGTGTTTCTTGCGAGCTGATCTACAACGCGCAGAGAACCAAGGCCAACCTGTTCGCAACCATCGGCCCTGCCGACGTGCCGGGTATCGTGTTGTCTGGCCATACGGACGTGGTGCCGGTAGACGGCCAGGCCTGGACGTTCCCGCCGTTTGCGCTGAGCGAAGCCGAAGGCAAGCTTTACGGCCGTGGCACCGCAGACATGAAAGGCTACATTGCCTGTGTGTTGGCACTGGTCCCGGCGCTGACGCAGGCGCCGCTGCGCATGCCGGTGCATATCGCTCTGTCCTACGACGAGGAAGTCGGATGCCTGGGCGTGCGCTCTTTGCTGGCCGCGCTTCAATCCCGGCCGGTAAAACCGATACTTTGCGTCATCGGCGAGCCGACAGAACTCAAGCCGGTGCTCGGGCACAAAGGTAAGGTCGCGATTCGCTGCGACGTGCATGGGGCAGCCTGCCATTCGGCTCATGCACCCAGCGGCGTGAACGCCATCGAATACGCGGTGCAATTGATAGGCGAACTGGGTCGGCTGGCGCAGACCTTACGCACCGCTGAGGCCCAGGACACACGTTTCGATCCGCCTTTCTCCACCGTTCAAACAGGCGTGATCAGCGGCGGCACGGCGTTGAACATCGTGCCCGAGCAATGCCGCTTCGACTTCGAAGTGCGCGCGCTCCCCGGCCTCGACCCGCAACAGATCGTCACCGCTCTGCACGCCTACGCCCGAGACACATTGTTACCTGCGATGCAGGCGATCAGTGCGCAAAGCGACATCGGTTTTACCGAGCTGTCGAGTTATCCGGGGCTGGATATCTCCATGCACAGCCAGGCGGCTGATTTAATTGCCAGGTTCTGCGGTTCCAGCGCATTTGGCACGGTTGCATTCGGAACCGAAGGCGGGCTGTTCGACCAGTCGGGCATCCCTGCTGTGGTCTGCGGGCCGGGCAGCATGGAACAGGGGCACAAGCCGGACGAGTTCATCCGCATCGAACAGCTTGAAGCCTGCGACGCCATGCTGCAGCGGGTGCTGGAATTTGTATCCCGCCCATAGGGTTTCTTCAGTCATTGCGGCATCAAGCGATTCGGCAGCTCATGCAGGAAACAGCCTTTCCTGCTTTTGCATAAGCGCCCCCCTTCAAGGCCCGGCAGCGATTGGCGCATTGATCGCCGCCAATCGTGCCTCGACGATCGAGGCTTGTTCACGCAATGCTTCTTCAAACAGCCCGACCAGCCTGGACGCGGGTCGGTGCAAGGGTTTTACGAGGCTGACCGTGAACGGTATCGACGCCGTAAACGGCCGGATCTCCAGACCCTGCCCGACGAAGTCCAGCGCGGTCAGCGGGTTGACGATGGCCAGCCCGATGCGCTCACGCACCATGGCGCAGACCGAGGCGGCACTGTGGGTGTCCAGCACCATCTGCCGCTCTACCTGAGCCAAGCGGAAAATCTCGTCTATCTGCTGCCGGTAGCTGTCCAGGCTGGACAGGCTGATGAAGGGTTTAGAGGCAAAGTCCTCGGGCGCCAGCACCTGTTTTGCCAGAAGCGGATGGCCGACGGGCAATACACACACCTCGTCCACAACCATCAACGGCACCAGCTCTGTGCCCGGCGGCGCGCTCGCCACTTCGGTCAGCCCCAGGTCGTAGCGCTGCGCCGACAGCCACTCCTCCAGCAACGGTGATTCCTGTGGCGTGATGCTCATGCTGGCTTTGGGGAACTGGGCAAAAAAACGCTGGCACGCTTTCGGCAACAATGACTGTGAAAACACCGGCAGGCAGGCGATGGATAACTGACCGTGCTCGAACTCCCGCAGTGACGCCGCCGTGCTCAGAATACGCCCCAACCCGAAGTAGGCGCGCTGCACCTCCTCGAACAGTGACAGCGCCTGCGCCGTGGGCCTTAGCCGCCCGCGTACGCGATCGAACAACTTGAGCTGAGTGAGCAATTCGAAACGCGCCAGCTCGCGGCTTACCGTCGGCTGAGACGTGTTCAGCATGTTGGCGGCTTCCGTCACGCTGCCTGAGGTCATGACGGCTCGAAACACTTCTATGTGGCGCAACGTCACTGACATGGACCAGACTCATTGCCTTCGACAAGGCCATATCATAAATGAATGGACGTGTTGAATATTGATATTTTATGAGTGCCCCGTCTTTGCCCATCATGCCGCCCTTAGCGCAGTGGCACCTTTGATGCACACGCGATAATCAAGGTAGGGAAGACCGATGGACGCTCAAATATTTGATGCGGTGGGAGTAGGTGCGGGTCCGTTTAACCTGAGCGTTGCGGCGCTCCTTCATCCCCTCAAGGATGTCAGGCATCTGTTTCTGGAGAAGCAGAGTCAGTTCTGCTGGCACGCCGGGATGCTGCTGGACAACACAACGGTTCAGAACAGCTTTCTCAAGGACCTGGTCAGTTTCGCCGACCCCACCAGCGCCTTCTCCTTTCTGGCCTTTCTTCACCAGCACAAGCGCCTTTATCAGTACGTGAATGCCGGCTTTCAAAGAACTACCCGCCGGGAATTCAACCAATACCTGCAATGGGCCGCAAGGTCCCTGCCTGCCGTGCAGTGGGGGCGGGAGGTCAGAACGGTAAAACCCCACGCCTGTGGGTTCGAGGTGTTCACCGACACCGGTGCCTACATCGCCCGTAACCTGATTGTCGGCACCGGGCCACGTCCGTCTGTTCCGGTCATGGCAATGCCGCTTCTCGGGGAGCAGGTGTTTCACAGCAGCGACTACCTGTTCAAACGTCAGGCACTGGCAGGGCGTCGGGTCGCAGTGATCGGTGGCGGCCAGAGCGGCGCGGAAATCGTTCTGGACCTGTTGGGGCAAAGCGTCCCGCCCAGCGAGATTGTCTGGGTAAGCTCGCGCACGCACCTGGCGCCGCTGGATGAATCGCACTTTGCCAATGAACTCTACACACCGGCCTATGTGGAGTATTTCTGGGGCCTGGAACGGTCGAAAAAACATCAGTTGCTTGCGCAGCACACGTTGACCAGCGACGGGATATCTCCGGAAACACTGGAAGCGCTTTATCAGCGGCTGTATCACCTGCGTTTTGTCGAGGACGTCGCTCCGTGCCGGCTGATGCATTCGCGCCGGGTCGAAGACATCAGGCCAAACGCAGACGGGTATCTGCTCGATATCCGGGAACTGGACACCGGCGGCACAGACGTCATCAACGTCGAGCGGATTGTTCTGGCCACCGGGTACAAGCAGGACGCAATACCCACCGTGCTGGAGAACCTGTTGGACGACATCGAGTTTGCCATTGATGAGCCCGTTGTTCGTCTGGACTTCTCGCTCGGTTATCGCGGGCCCGGAAAAATATTCCTGCTCAATGCGGCAAGGTACAGCCACGGCGTCAGCGAGCCAAATCTGTCGCTGAATTCGTGGCGCGCGGCAACGATCATCAACGCAATCGTCGGCCACGAGCATTACCCCAGCCCGCATGCTCAATCGATGCTTGAACTGGGGCACTTCCCCCACCGAGTGGAGGTCGCCTGATGATCCCTTATCTGTATGTGCTGGCGGCCGCATTTCTGTGGGGAACATCGTTCGTCGCAGGGAAAATAGCCTTCGGTGTCGCTGACGCGCCGCTGATCGTGCTGGCCCGCTTCGCCATGGCGGGTCTGTTCTGGCTGCCGGTTTTCTGCAGGTCGGTGCGCAGCGTTCCCCCATCACGATGGGGCGCGCTGTTATTGCTGTCTTTTCTGATGATCCCGGCCACGTTCCTGCTGCAATTCATGGGGCTGCACTACACCAGCGCCACCAGTGCCACGCTGATGATCGGCTTTGAACCGTTGATGGTGATGCTGGTCGGCTGGCTGATCTGGCGCGAACAGATGACCGCGCTTCATCTGCTGCTCGGCACGGTCGCGCTGGCGGGCGTGCTGTTGGTGATGGGATGGCCCAGCGGCGCCAACTTCCTTGGCTGCTTGCTGGTTCTGCTTTCGACAGTGGTGGTCGCCATCTGGGTACGCTGGTCGAAAATCTGGATGCAGAGCCTGTCGGTCAATGCCTTCACCGCGCTGACAACGGTGCCGGGCACCGTCATGCTCATCCCGTTTGCCTTGTTCCTGACCAACGACTGGCAGGTCAACTTCTCGACCCAGGGCGCGGCTGCGTTGCTGTATCTGGGCGTAGGTTGCAGCCTGGGCGCAGGCTGGCTGTGGAACATGGGCATGCGCTCCATTCCCGCAAACGCGGGCGGCATGTTTCTGGCGCTCGAACCGATCTTCGGCGTCATATTCGCAGTCGCCCTTCTCTATGAACCACTGGGCGCAACGACTCTGGCAGGCATCGGCCTAGTCGTGCTTCCGGTGCTGGTCATTTCCATTCTGCCTGTGCTTCAGGCACGTCGTTTACCCGAGGCATGTTGATATGAAAACCCTCGCTGACACTCAGCTGTCCAGACTGGCCGATCAATACGGCACTCCGCTGTGGGTGTACGACGGTCAATTGATTAAAAAGCGTGTTCAGCAACTGGCTGCATTCGACACGGTGCGCTTTGCGCAAAAAGCCTGTTCCAACCTTCATATCCTGCGCCTGTTGCGCGACGCTGGCGCGGCGGTAGATGCCGTCTCACTGGGGGAACTGGAGCGCGCCCTGCACGCAGGCTTCAGCGCCCAGACTGCTCAAGGCACGGCCGGTGTGGTGTTCACGGCCGATGTGTTTGATCGAGCCACCTTGCAGCGCGTGGTCGAGGCGCAGGTCGAGGTGAATGTCGGTTCGATCGACATGCTGCATCAACTGGGTGCGCTTTCCCCTGGCCACCGTGTATGGCTGCGAATCAACCCGGGCTTTGGCCACGGGCACAGTCGCAAGACCAACACCGGCGGCGAAAACAGCAAGCACGGCATCTGGCATACGCACCTGCAGGATGCGCTGAAGCTCGTCCGCCATTACCGGTTGCATCTGGTCGGCCTGCATATGCACATCGGCTCGGGGGTCGATTACCAACACCTTCAGCAAGTCTGCAGCACCATGGCAGAACTGGCTGTTGAAATGGACCACGATATTGAAGCCATCTCGGCAGGTGGCGGTTTATCCGTGCCCTATCGCGCAGGCGAGCTGCCGATCAATACCAGCCATTATTTCGCTCAGTGGGACCACGCCAGAAAACGCATCGAAGCCCATCTCGGGCACCCCATACGCCTGGAAATCGAGCCCGGCCGTTTTCTGGTCGCGCAGGCCGGTGTGCTGGTGTCCGAGGTCCGTGCTACCAAGCACATGGGCGGCAAGCACTTCACGCTGGTCGATGCAGGGTTCAACGACCTGATGCGTCCTTCGCTGTATGGCAGCTATCACGAGATGTCCCTGATCACCTCGCGCGACGAACCGCTGCCGATGCAGAAAACAGTTGTAGCCGGGCCACTGTGCGAGTCGGGAGATGTGTTCACGCAGGCCGAAGGCGGCATCGTCGAGTCCCGTCTGCTGCCCGTCGCGCAGGTGGGCGACTATCTGGTTTTTCATGATGCCGGGGCTTATGGCGCGTCCATGTCATCCAACTACAACAGCCGCACCCACGCGGCAGAAGTGTTGGTGGATGACGGTCAGGAAAGGTTGATCAGACGGCGTCAGCCACTGGATGATCTGTTGCGACTTGAAGAAGACTGCTAAGCAAGCCGCTGCGGGCACTGGACAAGTGCCCGCAGTACATCAATCAACGCCGTTCCTTGATCCGCTGTTCAATGACATGATTGCCTTCACCAACACCGTGATAATGCGCGACGCTTGATTTTGATACATCGCGTAAAGCAGGTTGATCGCAATGGGTCACTTTACTGACAACGGACTGAAAAAATGCCGCACAACCCCTCTATTTCCCGCTGGCTCGTCGCGGGAACCCTCTCGTTTCTGATTGGCACATCCGCCTTCGCGGACAGCACGACCCTACGTTCCGGCAAATACGAGCAATTGATGCTGGCGGTAACGCCCGAGCATCAAGTCGAGGGCTACTATGAGGAAGAACGCGGCGAAGACCCGCCCTTCAGGTGCGCGTTCTATCTAAAAGGCACTATCGAGGCCGGGAAAGATGTCGCGGTGGCTTCCTGGTCCGACGGAGCCTATCCGGGAACGCTAAAGCCCTCGGCTGACGGCGTCACGCTGACCATCAAAGAAGGCCAGAATAACTCAGGCTGTCTGAACGTGTTGATGCCGGAAATCGCAACCGGTCTGGACCTGACCCGAACAGCCAGCAAGCAGTGGATAAGCCTGGTGAAGGTGAGCGCCGACAAGGCATGGCTACAGAAAACTGCAAATGCCAAAGCCACCCGTGGCGCCTACATCGTCAAAGGTGATGTTGTCGGGGTATTGGCCTTCAAGGATGGCGCGGCCCAGGTCGAGTTCATCAACGCTGACAACCGCTCGTTCACGGGATGGATCAGTCAGGATCAATATGCGCGACTGACTGCCCCCAGACAGTAATGTCAGGCAGTTTGCATCAGATGATCTGACGCACTCGGCTCAGGTCCGTTGAAGGCGGGCAGCCAAACTGGCGGCTGTACTCCCGGCTAAATTGCGACGGGCTTTCATAGCCCACGCGGTAGCCGGCGCTGGAGACATCCAGACCTTCGTTGATCATCAACCGTCGAGCCTCTTGCAGGCGCAGTTGTTTTTGATACTGCAACGGGCTCATGGCGGTCAGCGCCTTGAACCGGTGGTGCAAGGTTGAATTGCCCAGGTTGGCCACACGCGCCAGTTCGTCGATACGCAGCGGCTCGGCGTAGTGAGCGTTCAGCCAGTTGACCGCGCGCGTAACGCGCTGCGTCTGTGAATCCCCAGCCGCTATTTCATAGAGCCGACGGCCGTTATTGCCGCGCAGCAGGCGATAGTAGAGCTCCCGGAGCGCCAACGGCGCGAGCATGCCGATGTCCCGTGGGGTGTCGAGCAGGCGCACCAGTCGCAGAACCGTTTCGAGCAGCGGCTGGTCGATGTGATCAAGAAACAGACCGCGTTGCGGCTCATCCGGCACCCCGCTGAGCGGCGCATCGGCGATGAGCTGAGCGATCTGCACAGGGTCGAAATCCAGACGAATACACAGATAAGGCGCATCGGCACTCGCTTCAATCACCCGCCCGGACACGGGCACAGTCACCGCGACCACCAGGTAGCTGAGCGAGTCGTACACATACTGCTCATCGCCCAGCCAAAGCGCCTTGCGCCCCTGAACAATCAGGCACAGGGCTGGCCGATGAACAGCGTGAATCAGTTCGGACGGCGCGTCGCAATGGATGACGTGCAGCGGCGCAATCGCTGTTTCATACACACCGGGCGCCGTAAACCTGCGCGTGATCAGCCGTATGATTTCAGCGCGGTAAACACTATTGCCCTGAAGGTTGGCAGCCTCATTTGTATCCACGAAGAACTCCATCTGACCTGAGTTTTGCTACACGCCCTTCCCTTGCCTCGCGCTCATCATAGCGGCCATTGGGCAGCTGCTCAGCATCGGACACGCTATCAGACAGCATCAGGCAAGCTTCGCGCAGGTATCGGCAAGCGCGCGACCATCACCGACTCGTAGCATCGCACCCTCACTCAGTTGAAGCATCACGCTGCAACCGGGCACTTTACGAAGGGACCCACTCATGACGAACATCCACGGCAAGGTTGTACTGATCACAGGTGCCAGCAGCGGCATAGGCGAAGCGGCCGCCCGACTCATCGCCGCCAAAGGCGCGCATGTTGTGCTGGGAGCACGGCGCATCGAGCGCTTGAAGGCACTGACCGCAGACATCGAAGCCCAAGGCGGCTCGGCACGTTTCCGCGCGCTGGATGTGACCGATGCCGCCGACGTGCAGGCATTCGCCGACTTCGCCAAGCGGGAATTCGGCAAGATCGACGTCATCATCAACAACGCAGGCGTCATGCCCCTGTCGCCCCTCGCCTCGCTGAAAATCGCGGAATGGAACCAGATGCTCGACGTCAACATTCGCGGCGTGCTGCACGGCATCGCCGCTGTGTTACCGACGATGGAAGCGCAGGGCCATGGCCAGGTCATCAACCTCTCATCCATCGGCGGCCTCTCGGTTTCCCCCACCGCTGCGGTGTACTGCGCCACCAAATTCGCCGTCAGAGCCATCTCCGATGGGCTGCGGCAAGAAACCGACAAAATCCGCGTAACCGTCGTCTGCCCCGGCGTGGTCGAGTCAGAACTGGCCGACTCGATTTCAGACGAGACGGCGCGCGAAGCAATGAAAGGGTTTCGAAAAGTGGCGCTGGGGGCGGATGCGATTGCGCGGGCGCTTGTGTACGCGATCGAGCAGCCGGATGGGGTGGATGTCAGTGAGATTGTGGTTAGGCCTACGGGGAGTCCGTACTGAGGCACGTGCTTTTCACGGCATGGACACTATTGCATACAGATAACGAGTTCACGCCCTGTGTCGACCTCTCCAGAATGAGGCGCTAAACCCCAGCGCCTCAACGCCTCACGTCACATGCGTCAAACGGCGCTATACTTGCGTCAAATGTCGCACATGGAGGAATACATGATGGTTTCCGCCACCACACGTAATGTCGCGCCCGCATCGCCTGCCCGCAGACCAACGGAATATCTGCTCAGGACCGATGCCGGTCAGCTCAGTCAGGTCATGGTCTACAAGCTGACCGTTAAAGGCTTCGAACTAAAAGACGTACAAGACATGCTTTCGATCTCTGATCTTTATTCGACGAATAAAATCATGAGCCGCATCGTGGGCAAGTCCATAAGAACAATCCAGCGTCAGGGCAGCAGCAAGCAGCCTGCACACCTCAATTCACAACAAAGTGCTGTGGCGTTCCAGTACGCAAAGGTTCTGGAACACGCCACCCATGTGTTCGGTAATCAGAAGCTTGCAGAAGAGTGGCTCGGGCGCCCCTGCAAATACCTGGACGGCGACGTACCGCTGGACGTTATCGACAACCCCATCGGGTTTCAGACAGTCGAAGACTACCTGGAGCGCATCGAGTACGGGGTCTATCAGTGAATCCATTGCCCTGGACTGGTTTCATCGATGAAGCTCATTGGCTGGCAACTGACTGAGCGATATCGTATAGGCTATTCTTTCTAACGAGGCCATTGACCCCATCCTCAAGCAAGGCAAAGCATCAGCATACACGGCTAGCCAGGAATCGCATGACGCGAAAATTAACGCTGATTTAATACTGTTTTAAATCATGAGCTTAAAGAGCGAATATCCTATTTTTTGCCTTGTCTCGGAATGAACCCGTCCAGGCGGCGCGAGAGTTTGTCTCCTGTTAGCAATGCTTCCCGTACGATTTTCTCCAAATTTTTCGGGCTCTCCTGATTGATTTTGTAGAATAATGGCATCTTGCCGCCCGCGAGCCATCAGGCTTTTTCTAAGGATTGAGGACATTTGATGAACGCTTTAATGGCAGCCATCTGTATTACGTGGGCTGGATTTTCCTTTCTTTTTTATCGAGGGCTCTATCACCGGCGTGTTCGTCACGCTGCGTATGCCGAGTTTGCACGTGCCACGTTCACTGCAGTGCAAGCGCATTTCCCAGAGTTGAAATTAAAAAGCTCGAGCCTTGTTATCGACAAAGGCTTTGGGGTTAAAAATGACGAAGCTTGGCAAGAGGCGCTTCATACTTTCATCTCCCATCGAGTCGTTCCTGAGCTGAGCCCCAGAATCAGAGAGTCTTTAAAGGCTTCACCGAGTGCGAACAAGGATTTCTCTACGTTGACTGTCAACTTGGTGCTCACATTGGTCGAGTATCAGAGCATGCCTGAGACCTACAACCTCACCGAAGCTATCGCCTTGATTGAGGAGCCCGAGGATCCATTTGCATTTCTATCCGGAACTCCAAAATTCAAGCCGCAGAAAGAGGTATTGACCCGCTTGGCGGTTGTTGTATTGGCAGTCGGAATTATAGGAGAGACCTCACCTTCTAATGCAGCCGGTGGAGAAGCTTTTTCTCCTCTATCGGCCTGCAGCGCGCTTGCCGATATTGACGGTTTTCAGCCAAACAAAAGCGGCTATATTGAGCTTTACGATGGCATTTTTTCTTGCGCTACACCTTACAAGGAATTGGGAAACCAGGCATTACCTAACAACATCGCTTTGTATGGCAGAGGGAATGCAAGCGAAGTCACCCGTGTAAAGTTGATGCTTAACGTCAATGTTTCCTCACGTGGAGCCCAAGACGCCATGCTTTTGGCAAGCCTCTGCACGCAGATGATAACCAACGTCACGGGGAATCCGGCTTCCGGTTTTGAACAGAAAATAGCTCAGGGCAAGCCTTTCAAGCAGTCTTTTCACGGCTATAGCGTGTACCTAGTGTACTGTTTTCGAAAAAACCAGCTACTAACTAACGTAAAATTCAAATTTTATCAATAACTTAGGTTGCAGGACACGGGTAAATTATTTCGCAAACAG
>NZ_ATDK01000266.1 GCF_000444135.1 Pseudomonas avellanae BPIC 631 | reverse complement strand
GATTAATCGATCGATTTTTCAACAAATAGCGGCTTATTTTAGGAAAAGTCCGGCTATCGGCCACGGCGGGGTGAGTTGATCGGAGGATCCCTAAAGGTATTTTTTGAAGCTGGACGCCGTAATGCTGACCGCCAGGCCGAGCAGTGCCGCGCATGGCAGGAGCACAAGCAAAGGGCTCACGCTGAATGGCAGAGCCAGGTAGAGGCTCCAGGGAATGATCACCAGCGGCACCATCGTTGCTCGAGCTTTGTGATACAGGTAGCTGGACTCACGGCCGGCACCGAACCGCCGCAAGTCTCTGCGCACCAGTCCGTCCACAAAACCAACAAACGCCGTCATCACAAATAACGGGATTGCGAGGGTCAGGATCACCAGACGCACGCAAAACACCAGTGTCGTGTAGAGCGCCGCAAGACCGTAATCCTGAAACTTGCTGACTCCCACGCCGAGCATGTAGCGCATATCGAAACCGCGTGATCGTTGTCCTGTCGCAGCATAATCAGAGGTGTGTTGAACCCAGTCCTGAAGCCCAGTCTTGACCACCAGCCAGTCATATGTGGTTTGAACCAGCCATGTCGCCGTTCGGCCTGGCTCTTGAACAACCACACTCTGCAGGAACCCTTTGGAGAGCCAACTGAGTTCATGATCGAGCATTGCACGAGCATGCTGCCAACCTGCCTCCGGCCAGAAAAAGTACATGCAGATCCATTCGACGATGATGGCTCCCCCCAGAGACAGGAACATCACTGCGGCGAACCGGAAGGGCAGGGTGAACAGTGAACCGATGAGCGTCTGTTCCTGGTCTTGTTGCTGTTTCGCACGGTCGGCAACGTCTGCCATATCAGATGACCTCCCGCCGGTCGTTCAACCCGCCGAGAGTCATGCCGCATCCTCAGGGGCAACAGCGATTTTTTTGAAGTCGTCGAGCAGATCTGCAGGCAGCGACTCGTTTAGCGTCTGATAACCGGGCGCTGACCACCAGCCAGTGTCGTCGACCTTGCCCACCTGATACGTCTGACGCATGCTTTCCGCCAAAGCCTGCAGATCTGCCGGCATTACTTCATCAGGATCATGGCCAGGCAAAGGCATTCTGATTTTCCACAGATTGCCGCCTTCCATGAGCGCAAAGCATTGGCCCTTGGGCAGGCCGACGACATGCGCAGGCTCAATCATTGGCACGCTGACCTGCTGCACCTGGTCATGACTGGATGATGTGAACGCGGTATTGCCCGTTGCACTGTCATTCGCCGAGCTGGCCGGGGTGGATGTGAAAACCTGAACCTTAGGCAACTGGTTTGTCAGCAGCTCGGCGGTGGACGTTTCGCGGACGCGCAGCATGAACACGTTGTTGAAGTTACCGATCACCTGGCCAGCCTTGGCCTTGTTGCCGATCTTCGCTTCGATATCGCTCATTGTCTGGGTGTAGGCAGTCACCTGCATGCCGGCACCACCACCCTTGTTGATCATCGGAATGAATTCTTCACCCATCAGCTCGTTGAACTCATCGGCGTGGAGGTTGATAGGCACTTTGGTGCCAGGGACGCCGCCCGGTAGTCCGTCGTCGACACCGAACTTGTAGATATGGCCAGCGACCGAGACCAGGTCGGAAAACATCGAGTTGCCGACGGCAGCGGCGACCTCAGTGTCCGACAAGGCGTCCAGGCCGATATACACCACGGCCTTTTTACGGACCACCTGCATCCAGTCGAAGATGGGTCTTGGATCGTTCACGTCCTGATAGTCAGGCGAGATCAGTTCCGCCATGCGCCCGGTTGTCAGCTTCTCAAGCAACGGCAGCAGCGAGGCGACGATCTTGTCGAAATAGGTCTTGTCGTAGCGGACCGCGCTGCGCAGGCCATCCATCACCGGATCTGCCACACGCGTCTGAGACAGGTATTGATCGATGGCCACCACGCGGAACGGCCGGCCCTTCATGTTGAACGGTACGTTTTTTTCGTTGAGCTTGCCCTCAATGGCGACGATCGCCTCCCAGGCCTTTGGATCATATTCATCAAAGTATTTAGAGGCATACTCCTGGAAGATCCCTTCGATGTTGATCACGTGCTGCTGGATCTGCAGGTAGTCAGGCCGGCGGCCCAATGCCACAAGGGCTCTGGCGATGATGTTCACGAAACGCCAGGCGAATTCACGGAATGCTGCCGAGTTACCTTCGCCGGAGAGTTGCCCAGCGATCCGGGTGGCCACCTCCGAAATCCGCCCAAAACGCCCAACGGCGTTGTAGCGTGCCGAGTGATCCGGCCAGCCCAGGTGGAATACATAAAATTCGTTCAGGCGTCCGGCGCGTTTGGCTTCCAGATACATGCGTTTGAGCAGATCGGCATCGCCCTTCGGATCGAAGACGATGACCACCTCGTGCTGGCCGTGCTTTTTCCGCCGAATGTCCTGGGTGATGAACAATTCCGCCAGGCGCGTTTTTCCGACACGCGTGGTGCCCAGAACAATTGAATGGCCTACTCGCTCACCCAAAGGGAGAGAGACGTTCTCCTCGTATGGCTCGATGCCGTGCAGCCTTGGCAACCCGCCGACGGGTGGAAGGGGTCGCACAGGATTGATGGGCACGTCCCATGATGTGGCTCTGGCCAGAAGCCGGACAGGGTATGGAGCGAACTCCGCTCTCTCCTCAAAGCGGCGCGCTGCGCGGAACAGTGGGGTGGCTTCAACGTAGCTGGTGTACTTCGGCAGGTAAGTGTCCATCAGCCGCTGGGTATGGCGCTGCTGCCAGCGAAAGCCTAGACCGATGAAGAGACGTTGATTGCTGACCGGCACTTCTTTACTGGTCATCGTGTAATGAGGCAGTCGACGGATGTTTCGGCGATAGCGCAGCACATGCCATGCCTGTTTCAGGCGCACTAACCCCAAAGCCAGAAAGCCCGCGGACGTCACGATGCCGAACAGCGGAGTTAGTGCGAACGCCCAAGGCGCGAACACGCATAGAAAAGCACCTGCAGCGCACACGTACACGGTGTACAGCTCAACGGCGGGTCTAAGTAAGGATTCGATGGCGTATTCATGAGCCATAACCCAACCTCCTATTGCTCGATGGCAGTTGGGGTGATCAACACCGGATAGTGGTTCAGGCCTAGGCGCTGAGAAAGCTCATCACCAGATGCGGGGGATACGAGCGCGTCGGGCAACCAACTCCTGACTACGGCAAGTCGCTCTGGTGTGGTCACGTTGACCACCAGTCCTACGGCCTGCATCTGTTTCAGCACCGACCCGCGCTCTTGTAGCCATCGTTGTGATGTTTCATCGTCCCCGATCAGGAACAAAGGCTGCAGGCCTGGCGCGTTGATTATTCGGCCCTGAACCGCTCCTGGAGTCATTCGAGTGGTGCGTACCGGTAATCCCTGTGCTGGTACAGGATCCAGTTGAGAGCTCAGTTCATTTTGGACAGAAGAGGAGGGTTCGGGATTGAGAGATCGGTAGTAAGGCAACGCTGAGTCACCACCTTTGTCTTCAACCACGGTGAGCTCTGCAGCCTGGCAGATCATAAATGGGAGGCAGAGCGCTGCGCCGAGGATCACTGATCGGGTCATGGATTGGTCACCAGCATTTGGATGCCGGTTACCCGGCTGAGATGTTTGGCAAAGGCCTTGCGGTAATTGGCAGCTTGAGCGCCGCCAGTGGGCCGGTGATAGCGTCCGGCGACGGTGATCCAGTCACCACCAAGCGCTCGCTGTTCAGCCAGGATCTGCGCAGTCACATCCAGGTTCTTGTAGGGATTGAGCGCTTCGCACGGATTGCTTGATTTGAACCTCTGGCCGTTCCAGCCCATGTTCACCTGTCCCAGACCCACGTCAACATGCTTTGGGCCTGTCTGAACCAGTGCTATGAGTAGGGCAGTGCAGGCATCTGCGCGGGTTGCAAAACGGTAACCGGCGCCAGCCACATTCAGTGTCCAAGGCCACGGCACAAGCTGACCACGCAACTTTGCCCCGCTTTCCTGCAGTGCCACTGAATAGAGCACTTCCGACGGAATACTCGCGGCGTGAGCCGCCAGCTGATAAGCCGGCGGTGGAAGCTCGGCTGCATGGCTTGTCAGCGCGAAGCACAGCAGGGCAAGGCCTGCCCACGTCACTGACGCAGCCATTGTCCGTTCACCTCGCGCACAACGGCGGGTAACTCGCCACCCAAGCTCAGTCCAAGCCAACGTCCACCGTCATGGTTGAGGGTGATTTGTCGGGTTCTGACATTTGCAGGGTCGATTCCCGAGACAATCGCCCAGTTGCGAATTCGTTCATCGTCGTTCTGGCTACCCACCATGTACACGTCAAACGGCTGCTTCTGAGCTTGAAGGGCCTTAACCCGAACTGAGCACTCCGGGCAATCGTCCTTGACGAACACTGCCAATCGACCATTGCCTTGGTTAGCAGGCCTCGCAATCGCCCCTTGGGACTCCGAACTGGCGATGGGCATCAGATTGGGATAGAGGCGTTTGAAGGCATCGTCATATGCGCGTTGATACGCCAATTCTTTTGCCGTGCGCTGCGCCTCGGCTTTGACCTGGAGCTCTGCATACCGCCGGCGCTCTTCATCATTGCGGGCTTCGATGCCCAATGCAGTCAGCGGATCCAGCCCGGGGGAATACACACCTCGTGAACTCTGCATCAGCGTTTGATAGCGCTGCCATTCCTGAGGACTGAGGTTCCAGTCTCGTGCCAGCATCTCGTCGCTCGATAGTGATTGGCTGTCGGTCAACACGCTCTGTTGCTCCCGGCTGTTGGACTGTGGAGAGTTGTTGGTTGCCGCGTTGGCCAATCCCACTTGTGTCAGCAGGGTGATCCCCACCAGTGTGAACATTCTCAGGTTGTAGATGGACATATGAACCTCTAAGGAAACTCTGAAA
>NZ_ATDK01000265.1 GCF_000444135.1 Pseudomonas avellanae BPIC 631 | reverse complement strand
CCAGCGTCGGAATGCCTTGCGTGACGCTCCTGCGTCACAAACCTCTGCCGCGCCGCACATTCAAGACCGGACGCGGAGCGTCCAGAAAGGCATGCGACGCGGAGCGTCTGTACGATAATCCACGCTGGAGGGAGCACAAAAAAAAGACGCCGAAGCGTCTTTTTTGTTCAAAGCGGGCATCAGGTCATTTACCGACCTGTTTTTCCTTGATTTCAGCAAGGGTCTTGCAATCGACGCACTGGTCGGCAGTCGGGCGTGCTTCGAGGCGGCGGATGCCAATCTCTACGCCGCAGGATTCGCACCAGCCGTATTCTTCGTCCTTGATCAATTGCAGCGTCTTGTCGATCTTCTTGATCAACTTGCGCTCGCGGTCACGGGCACGGAGTTCAAGGCTGAATTCTTCTTCCTGGCTGGCACGGTCGGCCGGATCAGGGAAATTGGCAGCTTCGTCCTTCATGTGATCCACCGTTCGGTCGACCTCTTGCATCAAGTCCTGCTTCCACTTGTTCAGGATCTTGGTGAAATGCGCGCGCATGGGCTCGCTCATGTACTCTTCGCCCTTTGTCGCTACATAGGGTTCAAAGCCGCCGATTAGATGGTTCTGTTGCTTTTCTGGGGTGGGCATGTATGGACCGCCTCTCACTCTTCTAATCAATTGCGCAGGATTGTTCCATCACCGACACCCGTCGGCCCTGCAGCTGCAAGCGGGCGAACTTACCAGATCAAATCGGAGTGCGCTACTCCCGGTTGTCGAGCATGAGGACCCTGCCTGCTCGCCGAGATGGCCATGTCGCATCTGCGCTTCACTTAAATGAACTCTAGCTGCTGTGCACCGTCGTAGCTTTCTTTTATCCAGTGTTCGACGACCGGTTTTTTCACCCTGTGAACGCACCGTCAGGCAGGTGGTTGGGTAGAATCATGCGTCGTTGTCATGACAATCATGTTTTTGATACTCGCGCCAATAAAGGAATCCTCATGTCCCAGCCCTACAGCGCTCGCAGTCGCGCCATCGAACCCTTTCATGTCATGGCGTTGCTGGCGCGTGCCAATGAATTGCAGGCGGCGGGTCATGACGTCATTCACCTTGAAATTGGCGAGCCCGACTTCACCACCGCCGAGCCGATCATCAAGGCAGGGCAGGCGGCGCTGGCAGACGGCAAGACCCGCTACACCGCCGCCCGCGGCCTGCCACAACTGCGCGAAGCGATTGCCGGGTTCTACGCCCAACGCTATCAGCTGGACATTGATCCGCAACGCATTCTGGTCACGCCGGGTGGCTCCGGAGCCCTGTTGCTGGCCAGCAGCCTGCTGGTTGATCCGGGCAAGCACTGGCTGCTGGCCGATCCGGGTTACCCGTGCAATCGACACTTTTTGCGCTTGATCGAAGGCGAGGCGCAGTTGGTGCCGGTCGGCCCGCAGGAACGTTACCAATTGACCCCCGAGCGGGTAGCGAGTCACTGGAACCCGAACAGCGTGGGCGCGTTGGTGGCATCGCCCGCCAACCCCACCGGCACCCTGTTGACGCGTGATGAACTGGCGGCGCTGTCCAGCGCGATCAAAGCCCGTAACGGTCACCTCGTGGTGGACGAGATCTACCACGGCCTGACCTATGGTGTGGACGCCAGCAGTGTGCTGGAAGTGGACAACGAGGCGTTCGTCCTTAATAGCTTTTCAAAATATTTCGGCATGACCGGATGGCGCCTGGGGTGGCTGGTTGCGCCACCGGAGGCGGTGGCTGACCTGGAGAAACTGGCGCAGAACCTCTACATCAGTGCCCCGAGCATGGCGCAGTACGCTGCGCTGGCGTGTTTCGAGCCGCAGACGCTGGCGATTCTGGAGCAGCGCCGCGCCGAATTCGGTCGTCGTCGGGACTTTCTTCTGCCGGCCTTGCGTGAACTGGGTTTCGGCATTGCCGTCGAGCCGGAAGGGGCGTTTTACCTGTATGCCGATATTTCAGCATTTGGCGGCGATGCCTTCGCGTTCTGCAAACATTTTCTCGAAACCGAGCACGTCGCCTTTACGCCGGGCCTGGACTTTGGCCGCTTCCAGGCGGGGCATCATGTACGGTTCGCTTACACGCAAAGCCTGCCGCGCTTGGAGCAGGCGGTTGAGCGAATTGCTCGTGGTTTGCGTAGCTGGAGCGCCTGATGCGTTTTTCTCCAGCGCTCGAACAGGGTCGCCTGCTGGTGCGCTACAAGCGCTTTCTGGCTGATATCGAAACCGACAGCGGTGAATTGCTGACCATTCACTGCCCCAACACCGGCTCGATGCTTAACTGCATGATGCCCGGCGGGCGGGTGTGGTTCAGTCGCTCCAATGACCCGAAGCGCAAGCTGCCGGGCACTTGGGAAATCAGCGAGACGCCGCAGGGTCGCTTTGCCTGTATCAATACCGGACGCGCCAATACGCTGGTCGAAGAAGCATTGCGTGCCGGGGTGATCCGCGAACTTGAGGGTTTTACGGCGCTCAAGCGCGAGGTGGCCTATGGGCAGGAAAAAAGCCGTGTGGACTTTCGTCTGGAGTACCCGGACGGCTACCTGTATCTGGAAGTGAAAAGTGTGACCCTGGGTTTCGACGACTCTGCGGTGGCAGCGTTTCCCGACGCGGTAACCCAGCGTGGGGCGCGGCACCTTCGTGAACTGGCCACGCTGGCCCGTGAAGGCGTGCGAGCGGTGTTGCTGTATTGCGTCAATCTCACGGGTGTAGAGGCTGTGCGCCCGGCCAAAGAGATCGACCCCGCGTACGCCGCTGCATTACGCGAAGCGGTCGATGCCGGCGTGCAGATCCTCGCGTATGGGGTGCAGTTGACGCCAGAAGCGGTACATATCGACCGGCGTCTCGAGGTGCATTGGCTGGATTGAGGCGAGGGCGCGGCAGGGTCCGTCAGTGATCGTCGTCGGGCAGCAATGCCCAGATTCCCTCGCCATCTTCGCGGCATTCCAGTGCAGTCAATGATTGACCTTCGCAAGGCCCTGCCACGCACTCGCCACTTTCGATCAAAAACAGCGCCCCGTGCATGGCGCACTGGATCAGGCTCGCGCTGTTGTCCAGAAACTGGTCTGGCTGCCATTCCAGCGCAATGCCTCGGTGTGGGCAGCGGTTTTTGTAGATGAACACTGTTCCCAGGCGACGTACCGCCAACAGCTTGTGTTTACCCAGCTCGAAACCTCTGCTCTGGGCTTCGGGCAAGTGACTCGATGCGCAAAGGAATTTCAAGACGCCTCCAGATTTTTTACGGTCGGTGCTCGGCCCGCTCAGTTTGACAGCTTATTCGGGCGGCTGCGCCCAGGCACATCATGCCCAGTGCTTGATCCGAGTGGCGTCGGACGTTTCCGGTATTTGCGTAGCTTTCTTCCCGCAGTGACCGGCCGGCGTTTGTTGGCGCGCCAAGCCCTATATCTTCCCGCTCATGGTTTAAGGAGCGTGAATACATGAAAGAACTGACGGCAGATGATGAGCGACTGGCGCGCAAGGCCATAGAGTTGCTGGAGCTGTTCGCCCTCAATATCGATGATACCGAGCAGCGTATTGTCGGTGTCTGCCAGCGCGCGTGGACGCCCGTGGGGCCTGTCGCTGCCGTGTGTGTCCAGCAGCGCTTTGTGTGCCTGGCGCGAACGACCCTGGACCGCATGTACGCGCGGGATATAAAAGTGGTGGCCGTCGTCAACTTCCCGCATGGCGGCAGCAACGTCGATCTTGTGGCCTCCGAGGTGCGCTCAGCCCTGATGTCCGGGGCTGACGAAATCGATGTCGTCTATCCGTTCCGCGCGCTGCTGGGCGGTGACCGGCAGACCGGTATGGAGCTGCTCGCGACCTGTGCGAGGTTATGCAGCGGACGCGCAAAGTTGACGGCAACGCTTGAAACCGGCGACCTGCGTGACTCGCAAATGATCCTCGACGCCTGTCGCGATGCAATTGCGTCGGGTGCTGACTTCATCAAGACCAGTACCGGCAAGGCAGCCGTTCATGTCACGCCACAGGCTGCACGCATCATGCTGGGAGCCCTGGCGGATGTCGGCGGGCAGGTCGGGCTTAAAGTCGCGGGTGGGCTTCGCACCTTTGAAGAGGCGCGCTTGTACATGGCCCTGGCCCGTGGCCGTTTCGGGCCGCAGTGGATCAATATCAGGCGGGTGCGGCTGGGAGGTTCCAGTTTGCTGGACGATTTGCTGGCAAGGCTGGGCCTGCTCGAAGCGAGCAGCAGCGGCTTTTGAGGGGTTGGCCGCTTTTCAGACAGACAAAAAAAGACCCGGCAAAGAGCCGGGTCAAAAACCGTGATTAGCCTGATGAGGAGATAATCTGAAAGTCCGAACCAAGGTCTTTCAGTTACCGTCCAGTCTCGCGACTGGATGTGATAATCATAATGATTCTCATTTGTAAGTCAACCTTTCTTTTGGACGGGTCCGGCGTGCTGGCGGGCGACTGGGCTGTGAGCTGGAATTGACACAAGCAGGCGGCTGACAAGGCGCAGAGGTTGCACATTCAGAAGGGATGCCGGAAGCAAGAGGGGTGGGGTGATCAGCAACACATCGCCAGCCCGTCATGCTTTGCGCATGCAGGCTGCAACGTTTTTACGGTTTCAGTTTCAGTGGGTGCGATAGCGCAGGCGCGTCCCGAAGTTTACCGACATCAGAATCTCATCAGCCGAGAGCTCGGTCGGGAAGAACACGCCCGAGATTTGCGCGTGGGCGATGCTTGCACCTTCCATCGGGATATGGCGCAAGTCCAGGCCGCGAAGATCGGCGGAGCGAAAGTAGGCGTCGGTGAAATCGATACCTGTTGTGTCCAGCGCACGTAGGTCCAGCCCTCGAAAGTCGCCGCCGGTCATGTCGATCGTGCCGGTTCGCGGTTTTTCCTGATTGAAACCTTCGACGTCATCCTGGCGCAGCAGCATGTAAAGGGGTGAGTCGATCTGTTTGGGCTGGCTCATGATGGCCTCGTGCTTGTGATTGCGTTGGAATTATGGCGCCAGTATATCGCCATCATTGTCAGGCCGTGAAGCATTACCAGCTCAACGGCCATGCGTTGGTTTCAGAGGCCTGGCAAGCGTTGGCGCAGGTTGTCGACAAGGCTGTCCAGATCGCTGCCAATGTTGGTCGCCACCTTCTTGCTGCACAGAATTTCGTCTGCAGAAAGAAGCTCGCGGCTGGCCTGTTGGGCCTCGATCACTTGCAGCGTCGCATCGGAAGGGTCGTTGTTCTGCGCCTGACGCTGCGCAAGCCAACTGGCGATCACCGCCTGTGGCGCCTCGCAATCAAGGATCAGAAACGGCACGCCGGTGTTTTCAGCTACTTTCGCGGCGGCATCGCGCTGCTCACGCTTGAGGTAGGTGGCATCGATCACCACCGAGAAGCCGGCGCGCAACGTTTTGCCGGCCAACTCATGCAGGCGCGCATAGGTTGCGCTGCTGGCCTCGTCGCCGTACAGATTGTCGCCGCCCTCGGCAAACAGGCGCTTGCGCTCGATATCCGAACGCAGGCGGATCGCACCCAGTGATTCCACCAGGCGCATGGCGACATGGCTTTTGCCGACCGCAGAGACGCCGTGAGTAATGGTCAGAAACCGCGAAGGGATAGCGCTGTAGCTCTCGGCCAGATTGGCGTAGTTGCGATACTGGCGCAGTGTTGCCGCGCGTTGCACACCGTCGGCATCCGCAGGCTGGCTGAACAAGGCCACCTTGGCACGGACCATTGCACGGTAGGCCTTGTAGAAATTCAGCAGTTCCAGGCCGACGTAGTCGCCAGTCACTTCCAGATACTGGCTGACAAGGCGGCGAGAAAGCGATTTCAGGCCCCGGTCTTCAAGGTCCATTGCCAGGAAGCCGATGTCGGCATACACGTCGGTCTTGCGGAACGGCTCGTTGAATTCGATGCAGTCGAACAGCACAACCTCGCCGTCGATCACCGTGGCGTTGCCCAAATGGATGTCGCCATGGCACTCACGGATGAATCCATCGGCCTTGCGTTGAGCCAGCAGTGGCTTGAGGCGCTCAAAGCTCGACTCGGCCCACGCCTGTAGGGCATCGAGCTGCTCCAGGTCTGATTTTTCGCTGATCAGCGGGCGAATCTGCTCAAAGTTCTGTACGACCGGAGCCATGACGCTATCAGGCGAGCCCAGTTCGCTTTCTGCAGTTACATGCGGCGAATCGAGGTGGAAACCGGCGATCTGGCGTGCCAGTTCGTCGATGTGCGCGGTGGTCAGCTCGCCATTGGTCTGCAACGTGCTCAGCAGGCCGTCCTGCGAGAACTGCTTCATTTTCAGGGCGTACTCGATGACTTCGCCGTCGCCGCCCAGTTGTGGTGCCTGGGCCGTGCCGGTGATCGGCAGGACTTCCAAATACATATCGTCGGTCAGGCGCTTGTTCAGGCGTAGCTCTTCCTCGCAGAAATGCTCGCGCAAGGCCAGCGTGGTGAAATCCAGAAAACCGAAGTTCACCGGTTTTTTGAATTTGTAAGCATAAGGACCCGTCAGCAGAACCCACGAAATGTGCGTTTCGATGACCTGAAAATTCTCTACCGGATGAGGGAAAAGGGCAGGGTTCTGCAGGGCTGCGATCAAAGACTGGCTCACGGACGATCCTTCAGGAATGTGTTCAAAATGTAAGTACTTGATGCGGCTATTATGGCCGCTTGGCGCAAGGCTGCAAACCGCTGACTCGGGCGTCTGTCGATCCTCGGTAAAGTGCGTATAATCCGCGCCCATGACTCGATCCCGCACCTCTCGTTCCCCTAAAAAACAACCTCCCCGCAGCCTGAACAAGTGGCTGGGCTGGGCGTTGAAGCTCGGTATTGTCGGCCTGGTTCTGCTGGGCGGCCTGGCCATCTACCTTGATGCGATTGTTCAGGAGAAATTCTCCGGCAAGCGCTGGACCATTCCGGCCAAGGTTTATGCGCGGCCGCTGGAGCTGTTCGTCGGGCAGAAGCTGAGCCGCGATGACTTCCTCATCGAACTCGACGCGCTGGGCTATCGCCGCGAAAGCGTGGCGAATGGCCCTGGCGCTGCGGCGGTGAACGGCAATACCGTCGACCTTAATACACGTGGCTTTCAGTTTTACGAGGGCACGGACGCAGCACAGCAGGTGCGCGTACGTTTCGCCGGCGACTCGGTTGCCGACCTGTCTTCCGGCAACGGTGCCAAGCTTGCCGTGGCGCGGCTCGAGCCGTTGCTGATCGGTGGCTTGTACCCGAAAAATCTGGAAGACCGGATCCTCATCAAGCTTGATCAGGCACCGCCGTATCTGCTCGACGGGCTGGTGGCTGTAGAGGACCGGGATTTTTATCACCACTTCGGTGTGTCGCCCAAGTCCATTGCCCGTGCGATCTGGGTCAATACCTCGCAGGGTCAGATGCGTCAGGGCGGCAGTACGCTGACTCAACAGTTGGTGAAGAACTTCTACCTGACCAACGAGCGCAGCCTGAGCCGCAAGCTGACTGAGGCCATGATGGCGGTCTTGCTGGAGATTCATTACAGCAAGCAGGAAATCCTTGAGGCTTATCTCAATGAGGTGTTTGTTGGTCAGGATGGTCAGCGTGCGGTTCATGGCTTTGGTCTGGCCAGTCAGTATTTCTTCAGTCAACCGCTGTCCGAGCTGAAAATTCACCAGGTAGCGATGCTGGTCGGGCTGGTCAAAGGGCCGTCCTTCTACAATCCACGTCGCAACCCTGAACGTGCGATGGAGCGTCGCAACCTTGTACTCGACCTGTTTGAGCAGCAAGGCGTTGCCACGCCCGAAGTGGTAGCGGCGGCCAAAAAATTGCCACTGGGTGTGACCAAAACCGGCACGCTGGCCGACAGCTCGTTCCCGGCCTTCCTTGATCTGGTCAAGCGCCAGTTGCGCGAAGACTACCGCGACGAAGACTTGACCGAAGAAGGGCTGCGGATCTTCACCAGCTTCGATCCGATCCTGCAGATGAAATCCCAGGCCGCCATGGACGACACGTTCAAAAAGCTCGCCGGGCGCAAGGGTGTTGATGAGGTCGAGGCGGGGATGGTCGTCACCAACCCGGAGACCGGCGAAGTGCAGGCGTTGATCGGCGGTCGCGAGGCCGGGTTCTCGGGTTTCAACCGGGCGATTGATGCAGTACGACCGATTGGCTCGCTGGTCAAGCCGGCTATTTACCTGACTGCGCTGGAACGTCCGAGCCAATACACGCTGACCAGTTGGATTGCCGACGAACTGTTCCAGGTCAAGGGCGCTGATGGCCAGATCTGGAAGCCGCAGAACTACGATCACAAGTCCCACGGCAATATCTTTCTGTATCAAGGGCTGGCGCACTCGTACAACCTGTCGACTGCCAAGCTGGGCCTTGAGCTGGGGATTCCGACGGTCTTCAAAACACTGGCCAAACTGGGCGTGACCCGTGAATGGCCGGCCTACCCGTCGATGCTGCTGGGCGCGGGCGGCTTGAGCCCGATGGAAGTCGCCACCATGTATCAGACCATCGCGAGCGGCGGGTTCAATACGCCGATGCGTGGCATCCGCAGTGTGCTGACCGCCGAAGGTGAGCCGCTCAAGCGTTATCCGTTCAAGATCGAGCAGCGTTTCGATCCGGGTGCCATTTATCTGGTCCAGAACGCGATGCAGCGGGTCATGCGTGAAGGTACGGGCAAATCTGTTTACAGCGTATTGCCGAGCTCGCTGAACCTGGCGGGCAAGACCGGCACCAGTAATGACTCGCGCGACAGCTGGTTCGCAGGTTTCAGTCAGGATCTTCTCGCCGTGGTGTGGATGGGTCGTGACGATAACGGCAAGACTCCGTTTACCGGCGCTACCGGTGCCTTGCAGGTCTGGACCAGCTTCATGCGCAAGGCCAATCCGCTGCCGCTCGACATGGCGATGCCGGACAACGTTGTTCAGGCGTGGGTCGATGCGCAGACCGGTCAGGGTTCGGACGCCAGCTGCCCGAATGCAGTGCAGATGCCGTATATTCGCGGCAGTGAACCCCAGCCCGGCGCAACATGCGGCGGCGCTCCGGCACCTGCCACTGAGGTGATGGACTGGGTCAAGGGTTGGTTGAACTAGGCAATCGAGGTTTTCAAGTGAATAAATGGTGGATTCCAGCTTTAACGACACTGGCCTTGCTGAACGGCTGCGCCAGTGTGGAACGTGGCTCGATTCCGGTCGTGGATTCGAGCTCCAAGGTGTCCAATAGCGAGCGCGCAGCTGCGTCGCGCAACGGTACTTATCGAAGCACCGCCCCTGTTCAGCAACAGCCGCAAGCTGTACCGCAGGACAATGGCGTGGTGGTGATGGTGCCGGGCGCGGCGGGTGCGGGCGCAGGGGAAAGCTTCTCTGCACCGGCCAGTCAGGCCCCGTTCAGCGTCAATACGCCGCCTGTCGACGCAGCGCCTGTCAATCAGGCGCCGATCAACCCGGCTCCGGTGAATAACAGCTACAGCATGCCGGCTGCGTCTGCACCGACCGGGATCCCGTCCAGCGGTGGCGGTCTGTCCGAAGACGAACAGCTTGATGGCCCGGTACTGGCCTTGTTGACCACGGCGCAGCAACAGCAAAGCAGCGGCGACCTCAACGGTGCGTCCTCCAGCCTTGAGCGCGCCCAGCGTGTTGCGCCGCGCGAACCTCAGGTGCTTTACCGTCTGGCCCAGGTGCGTCTGGCTCAGGGCGATGCCGCCCAGGCTGAACAATTGGCCCGCCGCGGTCTGACGTACGCCAATGGGCGTGCCAGCCTTCAAGCCAGCCTGTGGGGGTTGATCGCTCAGTCTCGTGAAAAGCAGGGCGATGCGGCCGGTGCTGCGCTGGCTCGTCAAAAGGCTCGCTGATGGACGTTCGCTTGCCTGAAGTTGCCGAGCAATTGCTGTTGATCGAGCGCGAATTGCGCACTCTGGGCTGGTGGGATGCCACACCGCCCAGCGAGCAGGCACTTGCCAGTCAGGAGCCGTTCAGCGTTGACACGCTTGAGTTTGCGCAGTGGCTGCAATGGATCTTCCTGCCGCGCATGAAGATCATTCTCGAAAACGACCTGCCGCTGCCCAATGCATCCGGCATTCTGGAAATGGCCGAGATGGTCTATGCCGGTCGCCAGGGCGAGGCCCGGTTGCTGCAACAGCACTTGGCCCGATTCGATCAGTTGATTGTTGCCGCACGTTGAGCGAGTCGCCTAGGGTCTGTTCCCGTTTCACATTGGTAGCCACAGAAAAGCGCAGGCCATTGCTATGACGCTTTCATAGTTTCTCTTGAGTTTGTCAAATCGAGAAGCCACCGCCC
>NZ_ATDK01000264.1 GCF_000444135.1 Pseudomonas avellanae BPIC 631 | reverse complement strand
ATAAGTTACCCATAACCTGCAAGCTAAGCTATTGATAAGATTTGAATTTTCCGTTAGTTGGTGGCTGATTTTTTCGAAAACAGTACACTAGCGTGCCTCGCTGTAAGTCAGCCCGGCGTAGGCAAGAACCATCACTACTTTACGCAAGAAAGAAAAGGTCATGCTAAGGTCCTTGAAATAGAAATTGCTCATCGGGAGGTGCTCTGCCGAGTGAGCTCACGTCCTTGATTGTTGTAGCTATACACAATAACGCGATTGGGCTCAACTACCCTGATCGGTAGAAAACGATCAGGGTCCCATTCCGTTGTAGTGGTGCGTGCCAACGTAGTGCCGCTGGCGTCGGTTTTGGTGAGTACGAGGCCGCGGTCGTTGTAGGTATAGGTGGAATTGCTGGCTGGGCAGTCGGGGGTAGGCTCGCCTTTGACTTCGACCAATCGCTTCACCCCGTCCATTGTATTTTTTGAGAGATTAAGTCAGAAAGCCAAGCGCGCAAATCCCACTTGCAACAAAAAAGCCTGAAAGCTCACGCTCTCAGGCCTCTGAATACCCAACAAACCCCTTAACGTCAGCTCACTTTAAAGCGCCCCACCAACCCCTGCTGCTGCTCCGCCAATCGAGCCAGTTCGCGACTGGTCACGGCGGTCTGCTCGGCACCTGCACTCACTTGAATGACCAGTGCGTTGATGTCGTTGACGTTGCGGTGGATTTCTTCGGCCACCAGGCTTTGTTCTTCGGCGGCCGAAGCGACCTGGATGTTGCGGTCGCTGATGCTGGCGATGCCTTCGGCGATTTCTTCCAGCAGTTCGCCGGCGCGCATTACGTTGCTGGCGCCCGCCTGTGCTTTGCCCAGGGTTTCCTGCATGGACGTGGCGGCGCGTTCGGAGCCGGACTGCAGGTTGGCGATCATGTTCTGGATGCTGACCGTGGACTCCTGCGTTTTTTTCGCAAGGTTGCGCACTTCGTCGGCAACCACGGCAAAACCACGGCCCTGCTCGCCTGCGCGGGCGGCTTCGATGGCAGCGTTGAGTGCCAGCAGGTTGGTCTGGTCGGCGACACCGCGAATGACATCGAGCACCGAGGAGATGGCGTTGCTTTCGCCCTTGAGCTCGCCAATGATCTGCGAGGTCTGCTCCGCCTGAAGCGACAGCCCTTGAATCAGGCTGATGGTGTTTTCGATCTCGGCCTTGCCCTGCACCGTGCTGATGTTGACCCGCTGCGACATCGCGGCAGCGTCGGTGGTGCTGCGTGCAACGTCTTTGACCGTGGCGCTCATCTGGCTGATGGCCGTGGCCATTTGATCAGTGCCCAGACGTTGCTGAGCGACGTTCTGGCTGGTCTGCAAAGCGACCGCTGAAGACTGCTCGGCGGCGGTGGCGACCTGTGCGGTGGCGCTGCCGATTTCGCCGATGACTTCGCTGATCTGTTGCGCCATGTTGTCCAAATTGCGCGAGATCTCGCCGAACTCGTCCTTGCCGGTGTAACGGGTTCTGGCGGTGAGGTCACGGGTGGATAGCGCAATCAACGTACGGTTGACATCGACAACGGCGATCTTGATGTTGCGGATGATCACCGAGGCCAGCCACAACACGACGACCAGCATCAAGATGACGGTGCCGACCGCGATGTACAGGCTGCTTTCAGCAGCGCTGCGTGCGTTGCTGGCCAAGCTCACGACGGTCTGGCCGAGCTCTGCTTCTACCTGCGCCATCATGTCGATACGCACGGTAGCAAGATTGAACCAGTCTTCCGGCTTGATGTTGAGCGCATCGCCCAGCGGCGTATCGAACCCCAGATGTTGCAGGCGGGCTACTTCCAGCGATGCCGGTTGTTGCATGACATCATTAAGCTTGGTTTTGAATATTTCAGGGGACCAGCGTTGAAAGGCTTCCAGGTAGCCAGAGAACTCTCCCAGGTTACGACTGAAGCGTGATAACAATGGGGCGTCAAAGCGGTTCTGATTGAATGCCTGAACGAGCAATACACGTTCGCGACCGGCACGTTCCTTCATATCCACGAACTGATTAAGCGAACTCAAGGCACGCAGTATTTCCGGATCCTCGATACTCGCTTCCAGCGAATATGAGAACCCGATAAGTGTTTTGACAACGTCGGTGAAACGCGTGGAGGATTCAGTGCCATTGATCGAAAGCGCATCGACCTTGAGGCGTAGCGCGATGAGGTCATCCAGTGCGCGATTCACCTTTTCCAGCCCGGGAATACCGTCGGTCGATTGAGCACGCATCTCAACAATCGCCTTGTCTGTTTCCTGGCGAAAGGTTTTCAGCTTGTCTTGCATGGACTTGCCGCCGCTGCCCAGAAACACGCCACTGGCCCCGCGCTCGCGCTGGAGGGTAGTGACGATGTTACTCAGCTTCTGTGCAGCAATGGTAGCTGTCACTGCGCGCCTCATGTCACCGAGATTCTCGCTTTTGTCGGCCACGAAGATACCTGCGAAGGCCAGAAAGCCCAGCAGGGGAAACATTAGAATCAGCAGTAATTTAATACTCAAAGGAGCATTTCTAAGCATTACAGACCTCAGGACTCGCAGACTTTCTATAAAAACGATCTGTGACTTAACGTTCTATATCAATCGACGTTTTTTATAGCCAGAGATGATTCAGTAATTAGCCTGCCGTAGCCTGTATTGCTTCCGTCCAACTGTGTCGGCTGCGAAGTGCCAAGCTTTACCCTTTATTTGTCTGGATAAATATCACTTGGCGGGACGGTATGAATGCTTTTGATGAAGGACCGATACCTTAGCCCGGCCCTCATCTCGTGTTATCAATCAACGCAAGTTGGTCTTCGCCAGTTCCAGCACTTCACTGCCGCGCCCGCTCATGATCGCGCGCATCATGTACAGGCTGAAGCCCTTGGCTTGAGCCAGTTTGATTTTCGGCGGGATGCCCAACTCTTGCTTGGCGGTAACGACATCGATCAGCACCGGGCCGGGGTGATCAAACGCCTTGCGCAGCGCTGCGGGCAGTTCTTCGGCGTTTTCCACGCGCAGGCCGAGAATGCCTGCGCCCAGGGCGATGCCGGCGAAGTTGGTTTCATGCAGGTCGGTGCCATGCGGCACGTAGCCACTGGCTTTCATTTCCATGTCAACGAAGCCCAGCGAGCTGTTGTTGAACACCACCATTTTGATCGGCAGGTTCAACTGGCGAATGCTCAGCAGGTCGCCCAGCAGCATTGACAGGCCGCCATCGCCGCACAGCGCGACCACTTGACGGTCCGGGTGCTCGGCTTTGGCGCCCAGCGCCTGGGGCAAGGCGTTGGCCATCGAGCCGTGGTTGAACGAGCCCAGCAGGCTGCGTTTGCCGTTCATGTGCAGGTAGCGCGCGGCCCACAGGGTTGGCGTGCCGACATCGACGGTAAAGATTGCGTCGGCGTCGGCCTGTTCATCGACCAGGCGCGTGAGGTATTGCGGGTGAATCGGCGTGCCATTAGGGGTCGGCGTGGCCAGTTCGTCGAGGTCTTCACGGGCCTTGGCGTAGTGTTTGAGGGCTTTGTCGAGGAAACGGCGGTCGGTGTGCGGCTTGAGTTTTGGTTGGAGAGCGTCGAGGGTTTCTCGCACGCCGCCGACCAGACCGAGCGCCACAGGCGTGCGGCGGCCCAACTGCGTGGGGTCGAGGTCAATCTGGATGATGTTGGCTTTTTCGGGGTAGAAATTGCGGTACGGAAAGCTGCTGCCGAGGATCACCAGCGTGTCGCAGGACAGCATGGCGTGGTAACCAGAGCTGAAACCGATCAGGCCGGTCATGCCGACATCGAACGGGTTGTCGTATTCGACGTGCTGCTTGCCGCGCAAGGCATGAACAATGGGTGCGCCCAGCGTGTCGGCCAGCGCGAGGATCTGCTCGTGAGCGCCCGCGCAGCCTGCGCCGCACAGCAAGGTCACGGCCTTTGAGTCATTGAGCATATCGGCCATCGACTGCAAGTCGGTGTCCACCGGGACGACAGTAGGCGGCGTGGCCTCGACCCATTTCGCGGGCACATCAGGTGATTCGCTGAGCGCCACATCGCCGGGCAACACGATCACGGCAACGCCCTTCTGGCTGATCGCCGCGCGCATGGCACGCTCCAGCACACGAGGGAACTGTTCGGGGTTGCTGACCAGTTCGACAAAGTGGCTGCACTCCTTGAACAGCTCCTGCGGGTGGGTTTCCTGAAAGTAATCGAGGCCGATTTCCGAAGACGGAATATGCGCCGCAATCGCCAGCACCGGCACGCGGTTGCGATGGCAGTCGTACAGGCCGTTGATCAGGTGCAGGTTGCCCGGCCCGCAACTGCCCGCGCAGACCGCAAGCTTGCCACTGGACGCCGCCTGGGCACCGGCAGCGAAGGCTGCAACTTCTTCGTGGCGGGTGTGCATCCAGTTGATCGAGTCGATGCGCTCCAGGCTGTCGGTCAAACCGTTGAGGCTGTCACCAGACACCCCCCAGATGTGGGAAACACCTGCCGCTGCGAGGGTTTGCGCAAGATGGTCGGCGATGGTCTTGGACATTTGGGGTTCCTTGTCGAGGCAATAAAGGGTTCAGATATACACGCGCAGCGCTCTGCCACGCCTGTTGTGGTCGACCCGATGATTTCTCGACAGTTCAGAAAACCTGAGCCCTGTTCAGGGCTCGGTCAGGCAGCCTGCGTTGCAGACTGCGGCTGGCAGGCGGCTCAGGCGTGCGGGTTGCCCGTTGCCTTGGCGGGGACTGCATATTGCGGCTTGAGCTTGCCCTCGCTGTCGAGCAGCCAGGCGTCGAGAATTTCCCGAACCACTGGCCCTGCAACGCGGCCACCCGCCTCACCGTTCTCGATGGTCACCGACACCACTATTTTCGGATGATCGGCCGGGGCAAAACCGACGAACAAGGCATTGTCGCGGTTACGCTCCAGCGTCTTCAGGCGGTTGTAACGCTCGCCCTGCTTGATCGCGACCACCTGCGCCGTACCGCTCTTGCCGGCGATGCGGTATTGCGCGCCCTTTGCGGCGTCACGGGCGATGCCGCGCGGGTCGTGCATGACCATCTGCATGCCGGTATTGACCTGATTCCATTCGTTGGGGTCGCGCAGCACGATGTTCGGCATTGGGTGCTCATCGACAGGCACCTCATGGCCCACTTCCATCGCCAGGTGCGGACGGTGCCAGACACCTTTGCTGGCAATCAGTGACGTGGCCTGCGCCAGTTGCAACGGCGTGACCTGCATGTAGCCCTGGCCGATACCGAGGATCACGGTTTCGCCTGGGAACCACGCCTGGCGACGCGTGGCGCGCTTCCACTCGCGGGACGGCATCAGCCCGGCGGATTCTTCGAACATGTCCAGCGAGACCTTTTGGCCGATGCCGAACATGGTCATGTAGTCGTGCAGGCGGTCGATGCCGAGCTTGTGCGCCACGGTGTAGAAGTAGGTGTCATTGGAGCGCATGATCGCCGTGTCCATGTCCACCCAGCCATCACCGCTGTGGTTCCAGTTGCGGTACTTGTGATCGAAGTCCGGCAGCTGGAAATAGCCCGGGTCGAAAACCTTGGTCGATGCATTGACCACGCCGCTGTCCAGGCCGGCAATCGCGACTTCAGGCTTGACTGTCGAGCCCGGTGCATAAAGGCCGCGCAGCACCCGGTTGAACAGCGGCCGGTCGATGGAATCGCGCAGCGCGGCGTACTGCTTGAAGCTGATGCCGGTGACGAACAGGTTGGGGTCGAAGCTCGGCTTGCTGACCATCGCCAGCACTTCGCCGGTTTCCGGGTCCAGTGCAACCACCGAACCGCGCCGGTCACCCAGGGCGTTTTCCGCCGCAGCCTGCAAGTGCGCATCCAGGCTCAGCGTGATGTTCTTGCCGGGGATCGGATCAGTGTGTTTCAGCACCCGCAACACACGGCCTTGCGCGTTGGTTTCAACCTCTTCGTAGCCTACATGGCCATGCAGTTCGGACTCGTAGAAGCGTTCGATGCCAGTCTTGCCGATGGATTGCGTACCACGGTATTCGTTGTCGAGGTGCGACGCCTCTTTTTCGTTGATGCGCCCGACGTAGCCGATCGAATGGGCAAAATGATCGCCCAGCGGATAGTGCCGAACGAACTGCGCCGCCACGTCCACGCCCGGCAGCAGGTATTGATTGACCGCCAATATGGCGATCTGCTGTTCAGTCAGTTCATACAGCAGGGTCGCGGGCTCGAACGGGTGGCGAACTTGCTTGAGTTCCTTGTCGAACAGAATCCGGTCCTCGTCGGGCAGTTCCAGCAATGTCATCAGTTCATCGATCACCTTGTGCCAGTCTCCGGCGCGCTCGCGGGTCAGGGTCAGGTTGAAACTGGGGCGGTTGTCAGCCAGTACCTCGCCGTTACGGTCGAAGATCAAACCGCGCTCGGGCGGGATCGGCAGCACGTGCACCCGGTTGTTTTCAGAGATGGTCGAGTGGTAGTCGAACTCGGTGACTTGCAGAAAGTACATCCGTGCGACCAGGCAGGCAGCCAGCAGCCCGACCAGTACCGCACAGGCGATCAGACGCTGGTTGACCAGCCGCGTCTCTTTTTCGTGATCTTTCAGGGGGATTGGATTGGGCATTTCTACAGCTTCTCGGTGAAGGGCAAACAGCACAAACGAACGTGTAAATGAATATTTCGGCGCGCACCATAGCAAGAAGCGGCTGATTGCAGGCGATTGAGCCAACAATCGCCGGATGAAAAATCTGTCAGAAATGGCTCACGCAGGCGTGGTCTGTGCCGTGCTGGAGGCTTCGCGGGCCTGCATGATGCGTGGCAGATTGGTCTCGATCCAGGTCGCCAGGGTTTCGACCTGCAAGGCGACTTCTTCGCCCATCGGCGTGAGCCGGTACTGCACGTGCGGCGGCACCACGGGCAGCGACTTGCGACTGACGAAGCCGTCCTGTTCCAGATGTTGCAGGGTTTGCGCGAGCATTTTTTCGCTGACCCCGCCTATCTTGCGCCGTACCTCGCTGAAGCGATGCATGCCGCCGCGCAACACCACCAACACCAGCACGCCCCAACGACTGCACACGTGGTTGAGCACCACCCTTGAAGGGCAATCGTTGGCCAGTACTTGCCCCTGACGAACGAAGGCCAGCATGGACTCGACCGTTTCAGACTGTGGATGCGAGGAAGATTCGTTCATGAAACTTACCTTTTTGTACGTACTTACTAAAGGTAAGCATCATGACTATGCTGGCGCTTCCTTTCAACCTGATTCAGGAATCATTCCATGATCGTTGTCACCGGTGCCACTGGCCAGCTTGGCCGTCTCGTCATTGAACAGTTGCTTGCGCGTGTCCCTGCCGAGCAGATCATCGCCGCAGTCCGCAGCCCGGAAAAGGCCGCTGACCTTTCGGCAAAAGGCGTTCAGGTGCGTCACGCCGACTATTCGCAGCCTTCAACGCTGGACAGCGCGTTCGCCGGTGCCGACAAGGTGCTGCTGATTTCCTCCAGCGAAATAGGCCAGCGTTTTTCGCAGCATAAAGCGGTCATCGATGCGGCCAAGCGCACCGGGGTCAAACTGCTTGCCTACACCAGCGTTCTGCATGCCGAGGCCTCGGAATTGGGCCTGGCCAAAGAGCATGTCGAAACCGAAGCTTATCTGCGCACCAGCGGCCTGCCGTTCGCCCTGTTGCGCAATGGCTGGTACACCGAAAACTACACCGCCGGCGTGCCTGGGGCGCTGGCACATGGCGCCGTGATGGGCAGCGCCGACGAGGGCCGTATCAGCTCGGCTTCGCGCCTTGATTACGCTGAAGCTGCGGCGGTGCTGTTGACCTCCGGAGAGGATCAAAGCGGTCGCGTGTACGAACTGGCAGGTGATGAGTCCTACACCCTGGCAGAGTTTGCGGCCGAGCTTTCAAAACAGGCCGGCAAGACCCTGCCCTACGTCAACCTGCCGCAAGCCGAGTTTGAAGCGGCATTGATTCAAGCGGGTCTGCCCGATTTTGTCGCCCGATTGCTGGCCGATTCCGATGCGGCAGCCGCCAAGGGCGCGCTGTTCGATGACAGCCGTCAGTTGAGCAAACTGATCGGCCGCCCTGCTACACCGCTTTCGGCAACCATTTCCGAGACGCTGCGGGGCTGAGCGATGTAAACCTGATCGAATGATTTCAAACGGTGAAGGTCCCAGTTATGACCAAAGGCATCAAGCCTGAACCAAAGACTGGGAGTCTTTACATGAACAGCAAATCATTGATCGCCTGCATGACCTTGCTCGGCTGCTTCTCCGCCGTCACTCTGCCGGTTCACGCGGCAGAGACAGAAGACCCGAAAGTGACCGAGTCCAAGGACAACATGCATGAACTGGAGCTGGGCTCCCGCGTACCGGAGAAATACCGCCGCAGCGATCTCGAGGTCAAGGACTGGAAGAGCAAGGGCCTGGAAGCGCCCGCCAAGGAAAGCGAATGGGTGAAGATCAATGACAAATATGTACGCTTCCAGAAGGTCAACGGCAACATTATGGATATCGTGCCGGTGAAGAAGTAGGGCTCGGATACACTCTGCATGAGCCTGCCTGGGTGACGCAAAGCATCACACCTGCGTCGCCCTGACTCATCCGTTAAGCTACCCTCGTCATTCCGCAGACGGGATATCCGCATGAACCCCATCCACCCCGCCAACTCGACCGCGACACCGTTCTTCTGGCGCGACGAGCAGTTGCCGTTCATTGAGGCGCGCTCGGCAGAAGACGGCCGGCGGGTCTGTTATGCACCGCATTCACACGAGATCTTTTCCATCGGTGCAATAACCGCCGGGCAAAGCACCTATCTGCACGAAAAGACTGCACAGCGCGTCGCCGCGGGCACTGTGGTGCTGATGAACCCCGGCGATGTGCACGCCTGCAACCCGATCAACGACCAGCCGTGGTCGTACTTGATGCTTTATGTGGACAGCCACTGGCTGAGCGATATTCAGCGCGACGCCGGGCTGGACGCTAAATACGGATTTCAGCCCCTGTCGCACACCCACAGTGGCGACCCCGTGCTGTTCGGCGCATTGACAGCGCTGTATCAGACGCTGATCGATGCAAAGGCCGACACCCTGCAAAAACACTGCGCCGCCGTATCGTTCTTTACGCTGATGCAGGAAACACTGGGCGATGCACCAGCGCTTGCCCGCCGACCTTCACAACGCGTCACCCGCGCCGCCGACTACATCAACGACAACTTCACCCAGCCCATCAAGCTCGCCGATATCTGTTCAGCAGCCAATCTCTCGGCGTCGTATCTGATTCGCTCGTTCGAGCAGCACTACCACCTGACGCCCCACGCCTACCTGCTCAATCGCCGCATCCAGCACGCACAAACCCAGTTGAAAAGCGGCAAGATGATCGCCGACATTGCACAGGAAACCGGCTTTGCCGATCAGGCGCATCTTCAACGCGAGTTCAAAAAGCACCTGGCTGCAACGCCAGGACAGTATCGGTTGTGATGACCCGCATCAGATCACCAGATACAGCGCGCAACCGACCAGCAGCAACGTCATTACCCGGTTGAACACGCGCACGCCCGCCGCGCTGCGCAAGTAGTGGCTCAGGAAACTCCCGGCGAAGGCCCAGCAGCCCAGTGACAGGTAGCACACCACGCAATAGATGGCTGCAAATTGCCAGATCAACAAAGCCTCGCCATTGGCGACAAAAACGCCCATGCCTGCGATCGACGCCAGCCAGGCTTTGGGGTTGAGCCACTGCATGATCGCACCCTGCAGCATCGACGGACCGCTGCCCTGCTCGCTCACGCTCAATCGCCCACTATCGGTCGCCAGCCGGAACGCCATGTACAACAGGAAAGCCACACCCGCCCATTGAATGATTCGGGTCAGAAAGGGCCATTGCTGCAAGGTTTCGTGCAGGCCGAAGCCGATAAGCAGCAACAGCAGAGTAAAACCCAGCGTTGCACCCAGCACATGACGCATGCCGGGCCAGAACCCGTAGCGTGCACCGGCACTCAACGCCACGATATTGACCGGCCCCGGGGTGATGGACGACGCCAGCGCAAACGCTGCCATGGAAATCAGCAGACTCATGGAAAAACCCTCGAATACGATCAGAAATGATCGAATCAAGGTAGTGACAACGACTCACGGCGTATTGAAGGAAATTGCCCTTAATCCGGATTCCGTCATCCGCCGCGCTCTGCGCCACCTAAAACCATTGCTTTTTTGTCCGCTTGGCTTACAAATGCAGTGTCGTCAGCCTGTCACCTCACTGCCACCTTCTCTGCGAGCCCGCTCCATGTCCAGAACCGTTGCCATTGCCTTCGCTTGCCTGCTTTCATCCACGGCCCAGGCCGCCTGCCCTGCGGCGACCCCGGTCGACACGGCGCGCTGGATCTACGAAAAGCACCAGGATTTCTACCTCAATGGCAAAGGTGCGGCCGACTACCTGTCCAAACCTCTGCTGGGCCTGCTCAAGAAGGACTGGGCGTGTCAGAGCGGCGATCAGTGTGCAGTCAGCGCCAACCCGTGGACCGATGCGCAGGATGGCGACGTGCAGAAGCCGATCGACTGGAAACTGGTGTCCAACTCCGATAAACAGGCGGTGGTCGAAATGACCTACAACCTGGGTTACAAAGACGCCCCGCAACAGCCGGTGACCAGCCAGACGACACGCCTGCTGCTGGCTAAAAATGCCAGCAGTTGCTGGGTGCTGGACAACCTGCAAGGGCCGCAAGGTGTCGCGCTGATGCAGACCCTTGAAGAATTCCCCTACGAAGGCGATTGATCGTGCTTGAAACAATTCGTCATTCTCGGTATCACAGCTACCTGAACCCGAAGAGCGAGCACCATGAATACCTTTGAGCAATCGATTATTGAGGCTGCGCAGGCCGCCACGCCCAATAACACCGATGCCGAACGCGAAGCCGCAAGAGTTGCCGCCACGCAGGCAGTCGCCGACATCATGGCCAGCCGCAGCGGGCTGGACCGTACGCTGGCGTTGGCTGAACTGCTGGATTCCTACTCGGAACACGACGAGCAGGATGAGGATTAGCGGCGCCTGAAAAATTTATTTAACTCAGGCATTAAAGAAATCTATTCAGATCGCCGAAAACTCTCTTGGGTGAGTTCGCTGGAACCGCCCTTTCATTTAGTGCGCTCGGATGCGACCTATCAGGGGAACCATCCGTGCAGATCGAGCAACTTAAAGACATTCAGGCTTACGTCAAGCGCACCGCCGACGACCTCGAACGCGTCTCGGCCAACATGGCCGGGCATCTTTTGTACCTTGAACGTACGTCGCGTCCGGACGAAGCGCAGGAAGTCAGTGACCGGATCATGGGCCTGCGTGCCTCAGTGGATGGCCTTCGCGGCGTGTTCGGTCGCTGATGGTTTACACGTCCCCGGCCTGCGATAACGGCCGTGCTACCTCTTCGAGTGACTTGCGCTCGGCAGCCGCGCCCCAAATCGATTGCACCAGCGCCGCCAGCAACATCAACCCCGCCCCGATCAGATAGCCGATAAACACATTGCTGCGCTCTCCTGTGTCGATCAGCGCCCCAAACAGCGTCGGGCCGATCATGCCGCCCAGCCCCGTACCAAAGGCATAGAACACCGCAATCGCCAACGCGCGAATTTCCAGCGGGAACGTTTCGGCCACGGTCAGGTAGGCCGAACTGGCCGCTGCCGAGGCAAAGAAGAAAATCACCATCCACGCGATGGCCTGCTGAGTGACGTCCAGCAGCCCTTGCTGGAACAGATACCCGCTGATTGCCAGCAGCACACCGGACAGCCCATAGGTCAGGCTGATCATTATTCGCCGCCCGACCACGTCAAACAGCCTGCCCAGCAGCAGCGGACCGCAGAAGTTGCCCAGCGCCAGTGGCAGCACGTACCAGCCAACCCGCTCGGCAGGTACGTCGTAGAAATCGGTCAGTACCAGCGCGTAGGTGAAAAAGATCGCGTTGTAGAAAAACGCCTGCGCGGTCAACAGCGTCAGGCCCACCAGCGAACGCTGACGGAACGTCACCAGCAGGGTTTTGGCGACTTCGCCCAGTGGCGTGTGGTCGCGCACATGCAAACGCAAGGGTTTGCTCGTGACGGCAGGCAGCACATGGCCTCGGCGCTGTAAATCGGCCTCTATCTGCTCGACGATCTTCGTCGCCTGCGCCGACTGGCCGTGAATCAGCAGCCAGCGCGGGCTTTCCGGCAGCCAAAGGCGCATCAGCAGCACCAGCAGCCCCAACACCGCGCCAATCCCGAAACACAGACGCCAGCCCAGTTCCGCGCCCACCCACAGCGGGTCCAGCAAGACAATCGAACCCACCGCGCCCAGCGCAGCACCCAGCCAGAATGTGCCGTTGATGGTCAGATCGACCCAGCCACGGTAGCGGGCCGGGGTGAACTCCTGGATGGTCGAATTGATTGCCGTGTACTCGCCACCAATGCCCATGCCGGTCAAGAACCGGAACAGCATGAAACTCCAGACGCTGAACGAAAATGCCGTTGCGGCGGTTGCACCGACGTACAGCAGCAAGGTGATGAAGAACAGCTTACGCCGCCCGAGACGGTCGGCCAGCCAGCCAAACAGCAGCGCGCCGAGCACAGCCCCGGCGATGTACGCAGCACCCGCCAGGCCGATGTCGCTGTTGGTGAGGTTGAGCGCCGGACTGGCCTTGAGCGCGCCGGCTACCGAACCTGCGAGGGTCACTTCCAGGCCATCGAGCAACCAGGTGATGCCTAGCGCAATCACTAACAGCGTGTGAAAGCGCCCCCACGGCAAGCGGTCCAGACGGGCTGGCAAATCGGTCTCGAAGACTGTGCCGTTTTTAGGGGGAATGGGCATGTTCGGCTACCTGTCGGCTGACGTGGGCGTCAGGGTTGAGAGTCGCCCGCGCCGATCAAGTTCAGCTCACCCAGAACCACAACAGCGTCAGGTTGGCCGCCGAGATCAGGCCGAACAAACCCCAGGCGGCAGTCTTGACCAGCCGGCTGTTGACGAACGGCCCCATCAACTGCGGATCGCTGGTGAAGCGGATCAGCGGCCAGAGCGCAAACGGCAGTTGCAGGCTCAACACCACCTGGCTGAGCACTAGCATCTTGCCCACTGAACTGTCGCCCAGCCAGATCACCCCGATCAACGCCGGGATCAGCGCCAGCGCCCGAGTAATCAAGCGCCGCTGCCAGCAGGGGATTTTCGCCTGCAAAAAGCCTTCGAGCACTACCTGCCCGGCGATGGTGCCGGTAAAAGTCGAGCTCTGCCCCGCTGCCAGCAAGGCCACGCCAAACAGCACGCTGGCGATCGCACCGCCGACCAGCGGATCCAGCAGGTGATAGGCGTCCTGAATCTCTACCACGTCGGTGTGGCCGGTCTTGTGAAACGCTGCGGCGGCGAGGATCAGAATCGCTGCGTTAATGAGTAGCGCCAGGCTCAGCGAACCGATGGTGTCCAGCCGCGCATAACGAATGGCGCTGGCCTTGCTGGCGACATCCGTGCCGTTGACCCGGGTCTGCACCACCGAAGAGTGCAGATACAGGTTATGCGGCATGACGGTGGCACCCAAAATGCCGATGGCGATGTACAGCGGCTCCTGGCTGCTCAGCACATCCCAGCTCGGCCGCAAACCGGCGACCACATCCGGCCAGAACGGCTTGATGAGGATCAGCTCGACGGCAAAGCAGCTGGCGATGGTCACGATCAGCCCGAGCACGATGGCTTCCAGGCGGCGAAAGTTGGCGCCCTGCAAGGCCAGCACGATCAGCGTATCGAAGGCAGTGAGCGCCACCCCCGTGGTGATGGAAACCCCCAGCAACAGATGAAACGCCAACGCCGCGCCCAGCACTTCGGCCAGATCGGTGGCGATGATCGACAGTTCCGCCAGCAACCACTGGCCCTTGGCGACGTTACGGCTATAGCGAGCCGCAGACAACTGCGCCAGATCACGCCCGGTGGCGATGCCCAGGCGCGAGCAGAGGTTTTGCAAGACCATGCCTGACAGGCTGGCCAGCACCACCACGAACAGCAACGAGTAGCCGAAACGCGAGCCGGCTTCAATGGCCGTCGCCCAATTACCCGGGTCCATGTAGCCGATCGACACCAGCAGGCCGGGGCCGACGAACAGCATCATTTTGCGCAGCAATGAAGCGTTGGGTGGAATGGCGACGCTGTCGGTGGTCGCCGAAGGGCAGAACGGCGCGGTGGCAGTGGTGGGCAGTTTGTACGTCACGGGAACCCGGCAGGCAGAAGAATGAAGAACCTCATCCTAAGGTTTTGCGACACATGTTGATACATCCTTGTTGGCTTCATGGCTGTTGTCATGCGCGGGGTTAATTCATCGCTTGAAATATCGTCTTCGCGAGCAAGCTCGCTCCCACGCAGGCCAAGCACTCGCGCGCGGGAGTGAGCTTGCTCACGAAGAGTCCGGTGCAAACGCTGAATATCTACTGATCAGTCAGTCCGTCTTCGCGAACAAGCTCGCTCTCACGCAGGCTACGCACTCGCGTGTGGGCCACGCGATAAAAACGCTCGAAATACGTCAGACTAAACAATCATTCATCTTTCAGGCGTGAATAACCGCATTAAGGACCAATCATTACAAATTGTAAGTAGTACCATTCCCCCTCTGACAAGCACTCGGGACGGCCATCAATGAATCCATCACCTCAAACCGACGACACTACAGCAGCGCCGCTTCGGGCGGCCTTCATCTCGGCTCGCATCGACAGGCTGCCGGCCGTTGCCACCATCTGGCGGTTGGTTGCCCTGCTTTCCATCGCCGGTTTTTTCGAGCTTTACGACTTGTTTCAGACGGCGTACATCAGCCCCGGTCTGGTTCGCGACGGGATCTTTGCCACGGGCAGCCAAGGCCTGTTTGGCTTTTCCGATCAGGCGGCGTTTGCCTCGGCGACTTTTCTCGGCCTGTTTTTCGGTGCCAGCCTGCTCAGCCCGATTGCCGACCGCTACGGTCGCCGCGCCATCTTTACCTTCGCGTTGATCTGGTACACCGTCGCGACGGTGATCATGGGCCTGCAAACGTCGGCACTGGGCGTGATCGGCATGCGCTTTGTGGTGGGCATAGGCTTGGGGGTCGAACTGGTGACCATCGACACTTACCTCTCGGAGCTGGTACCCAAACGCATACGCAGTTCGGCGTTTGCCTTCGCGTTTTTCATCCAGTTTCTATCGGTCCCCAGCGTTGCACTGATGTCGTGGTGGCTGGTCCCTCAGGCACCGTTCGGTTTTTCAGGCTGGCGCTGGGTGGTGATCGGCAGTGCCGTGTTTGCCCTGTTTGTCTGGTGGCTGCGCTCGGCGCTGCCGGAATCACCGCGCTGGCTGGCGCAGCAAGGCCGCTTCGACGAAGCAGAACGCATCATGGATGGCATTGAAGCACGTTGTATCAAAGAGCACGGCAAACCGCTGGATGAGCCACAACCGGACAGCGTCGCTCTGGAAGGCAAAGGCCGCTTCGCCGACATCTGGCAACCGCCCTACCGCCGGCGAGCCTTGATGCTGATTGTGTTTCACGTCTTCCAGGCCATCGGCTTTTTCGGCTTCGGCAACTGGCTGCCCGCCCTGCTCTCCGGGCAAGGCCTCAGCGTTACGCACAGTCTGGGTTATGCGTTTGTCATCACGCTGGCCTATCCGCTGGGTCCGCTGTTGTTCGTGAAGTTTGCCAATCGTTTTGAAAACAAATGGCAGATCGTCGGTTCAGCCCTGGGGGCGATGATCTTCGGTAGCCTGTTTGCGTTTCAGACCAGCGCTGCAGGGCTGGTCTTCTGCGGCATCATGATCACGTTCTGCAATGCGTGGCTGAGCTTCAGTTACCACTCGTATCAGGGCGAGCTGTTCCCGACCAATATTCGTGCACGCGCGGTGGGCTTCTGCTACTCGTTCAGCCGCCTGTCTACGGTGTTCAGCAGCCTGTTGATCGGGATTTTTCTCGACCACTTCGGCACGCCGGGGGTGCTCGCCTTCATCGTCAGCAGCATGCTGATCGTGATGATCACCATCGGCCGCTTCGGCCCTCGCACACGCAACCTGGCGCTGGAGCAGATAACCCATCGCTGATGCTGAGCGGTCGCACCACAAAGGAAGGGCTCAAGCCTGAGCCCACTCCACGTCGGTCACACCGAAGTGTTCGGCGTACGGTTTCGATACACGGGCGACCTTCTCCAATCGATATTTGGGTATTCGCGCAAGCCCGGCATCGACACTTGCGTAGTGCCATGCTTCAGCGTTGTCCATATTCTCGGTTCGTATATAAAAACTCTTGAACGAACCATTTAACAGATAATCAATGCGGTAATGTTTTGGAAGTGCCATTGAAAGCCTGATCCTTTTTTCAGCAGTGGCTTGAATTATAGGTGACCCAAACCGACGCGAAAAAATTCATTCTTTTTTTGATAGATGCGACCAGTGAACATTCTCCCGCCCTATATCGGCACGCCCCGATTGCGCTCGCGCAACGCTGTTCCTTGTATGAGCAGCGCTGCCAGCGGGCTGTTGCAGCGCCGCTGAATCAAGGCAACCGGCACGACGCAGGAAGTTGAATAAATACTCCAATTGAATGGAATATTGAATGGCGGCCACTCATAACATCAGCGTGCGGGCATCAAACCGTTGCCGTGACCTTTCAATGTATCGCCTGACGATTGTCGAAGTGGCGCAACATACAAACAACAGACGTCACTGGATTGAGCGCCCTATCAGACGCTGAGTTTTCGCGACAGAAATTCACGTATATAGTCGGCCACTTCGGGCGCATGTGTTTCCAGTGTGAAGTGACCTGCATCCAGAAGATGCACTTCAGCACTTGGAACATCCCTGAGATAGGCCTGCGCGCCCGGCGGGATAAAAGCCGGATCGTGCCTGCCCCAGACGGCCAGTAAAGGCGGCTGGTGTTTGCGCAAGTACGCCTGGAATGCAGGGTAAGCCGCCACGTTGCTGCGGTAGTCCAGAATCAGGTCAAGCTGAATCTCCTCGGCGCCTGGCCGCGCCATGTACAGGATGTCCAGGTTATAGCCGTCGGGCGCGAGCTTCTCGGGGTCGGCACCGGTGCCGTACTGCCAGTCGCGGATTGTCTCCGGCGACAAAGACGGGCGACAGGCCTCGCGATTGGCTGCCGAGGGGTCGCGCCAGTAAGCCTGCCACGGGTCCCACTGATCACTGAAGCCCTCCAGATAGGCGTTGCCGTTCTGGGTGATGATTGCCGTCACTTTTTCCGGGTTCGCTGCGGCAAGGCGCAGACCGGTTGGCGCGCCGTAATCGAATATGTACAAGGCGTATTGGTTCAGTTGCAACGCTTCGGTAAAGCCTTCGATCACCTTGTAAAGGTTTTCAAAGCTGTACTCGAACTGCCCGCGCGGCGGCGCTTTGGTGTTGCCGAAACCGGGCAAGTCAGGCGCAATCAAACGGTACTGACTCGCCAGCAACAGCATCAGCGTGCGGAACATATGGCTGGACGTCGGGAAGCCGTGCAGCAGCAGAAGCACCGGGGCATCCTTGCGGCCGACTTCACGATAGAACACCTCTACATCGCCGACTTGCTGCGTGTGAAACGTGACACGGAAGGCATCATCGAAGGCCATGGTCTTTTCCTGGGTCGAAGGGCTGTTTGGATAAGAAGCAGCGCTGACCAGCGAAGCGCCAATAACAGATGCCGCGCCGATGACTGAGCCCTGTAAAACCTTGCGCCGAGTGACGGCAGACGCAGTAACCGTGGAGCTGGCTGGGTCGGAATTGCTCATGTCAAAACCTGATGTGAATGAATTGACGTCAATCCTATTTGTTGCACCTGATATCGAGAATAACCAGAAAACTCAATTCACCCTTTCCATTTCTGCAAAGCTGCTAGTGTGCTGTCTCAAAAATAAATGCTCTGTAAAATCGTCTATTCTTGCTCGTTGATTACACCGTTGGAGGCGAAGAAATGAGCGCCCAAGATATC
>NZ_ATDK01000263.1 GCF_000444135.1 Pseudomonas avellanae BPIC 631 | reverse complement strand
AATCATCGCGTTTTTCGACCGGGATTGATTGCGTCTATCCGGCACCGCGAACCAGCATTGACTGCAAACGAACCTGCATCCAGCCACTTCGACCTGCAATCGAGAGCGGCCGACCAGGATTAAATTCGACTGAAAACCGATGATTTTAGCGGGGTTTACGCGCATGCACTCGGCTTAGTGCACTTTCTGTTTCATTGCTCCCCGCACCCTGCACTGCGATCACACGATTCAGTCCGGTAGCCCGGTAGCGCTGCTGTTGGAAGCTCCAACCTCTTACCTCCGTAAGGTGCCATCGTCAAGTTTATCTCTTTAGACTCTAGAATTTGTGAACGTACCGTATCAAAAATTAAAAGCCGCCCTATTGAGACGCAAAAAGCGTCTCGGCCATACGTCTCACAAGGGTGTGCTCAAATGAGACATAAGCGGCGAGCGATCACTCGCAAATAATTCCGGTTCATGACAATCGATTGCAGGTCGAACCAGATGAACGCAGGTTCATTCGCAAATAATCCCGGTTTGCTGGCTCGGATAGATGCAATCAATCCTGGTCGAAAAACGCGATGATTGCAGGTCCGGGCCATTTCGATTGCAGGCCGCTACAGCTACGCGATCGCAAGAACGGGCGATTTGCAGCCGCAGGCTGCCCTGTTCGCATATCCGGCGGATCAAATCAAATCCGCAGATGTTCTAACCCGGAGCGAGCTGCACTTGACCCTGGTGATGAAACCGAAACGGCGTTGCTTGCCACACAGCAGGTTCATCTATCCAGGAGGTCGACTCAATGCATCGTCCTATCACCGCAGGCCATACCACCTCACGTCTCATCCTAGATCAGTCAAAACAAATATCACGTACCCCATCGGAAAGTAGCGCGCAATCAGCACTTTCTCAGCAAGCAAGCATGAGCAGCCCAGTTTTGGAGCGGTCGAAAAGTGCGCCAACGTTATTGACTGCGGCACAGCGCACGATGCTTGCACAAGTGGGCGCATGCAACGCTCATCTGACCTCAGACGAAAACATGGCCATCAACGAACTGAGATTACACAAGCCCCGGTTACCTAAGGATACGTGGTTTTTCACTGATCCTAACAAGGACCCGGATGATGTCGTGACCTACACCTTGGGCAAGCAATTGCAGGCTGAGGGCTTTGTACACATCACGGACGTAGTGGCAACACTGGGTGATGCTGAAGTTCGCTCTCAACGTGCCGAGATGGCCAAAGGCGTGTTCAACAAGCTTGAGTTGCATGACGTGCATGTGTCGCGTGGTCGGGATTACGCAATGAATTCGCTTCAGTCGAAGGAACATGCCAAATTTTTACTGGAAGGTCATGCTTTAAGGGCTGGACCTGGTGAAATACACCGCGACAGCTTGCAGGACATGAGCAGGCGCCTGGCCCGTGCGCCACATGGAGTCGGTATTGTCGTAATTGCAGGCATGAGTGATATCAATGCGCTCATCACTACCTGCCCGGATATGGTGCGCGAACGGGTTGATGACATCACCATCATGGGCGGCGTCGAGCCTTTAAAGGACGCAGATGGTTTTGTACAGCCTGATGCACGCGCTTACAACAATGCGACCGACATGGACGCTGCGCGCAGTCTTTATCGGAAAGCGCAGGAGCTTGGCATTCCACTTCGTATAGTGACAAAGGAGGCGGCCTATAAAACGGCGGTTTCGCCTTCATTTTACGAAGGGATAGCGGGGAGCGGACATCCAGTAGGCCACTATCTGAGAGACGTTCAGAAGAGTGCGTTGAAAGGCCTCTGGGAAGGTATTCAAGCTGGATTGCTTCCCGGGTTGGATGACTCATGGTTCTTTCGGACGTTCATGCCGAATGCACAGATTGAAGTAGCACAACTGGATAAAAATAAAGAGAGTTCGTTTGAAGATATCTGGCCTAAGGTGACGAAGCTAAACCTGTATGATCCTCTGACATTACTGGCCTCAGTGCCAGGTGCGGCAAAACTGCTATTTAAACCCAAAGCTATACACACAGAAGGATTTGGTGTTGTAGAGCAAGTAGGTCCAGATGATGTGACGCATCCAGAGAAAGCAAAGTTATTGATGTCCGCTTTAGCCAAATCTGCGCTTGTCCAGTCGACGGTAGCCCCAGATTGACCCGTAGTGCCGACAAATGTGGGACCATCCGCGATGGCGAGGGTAGCACGGTGAAAAACCATGCTACCCGCCTGACTGCTGCTCGTGAAGTCCAGTAGATCGCGT
>NZ_ATDK01000262.1 GCF_000444135.1 Pseudomonas avellanae BPIC 631 | reverse complement strand
TCCCCCGGATCAGCGCCAGGACTCAGCCGTCACTTACGTCGCACTCTGCGTCGTCAGTGCCATCGCGATAAAAAAGCGCTTTCGTTTATGTGCAGTTGCTGAGAGCAAGGCACGACGAGGTGTTGCAGCACAGATGTGATGCTGCGCTGGCAGCGGTTACTTCGACTCGCTGAGCATCTGGCGGATCGCGCTGACGAATACTTCAACCGGTTGCCCGCCTGATACGGCGTACTGGTCGTTGAAGACCATGGTCGGCACCGAAGTGATGCCACGTGATGTCCAGAGCTGTTCGGCTTCGCGGACGTCGCTGGCAAACTCGTCGCTGTCCAGAATGGCCTGTGCGCGCAGGCGGTCAAGGCCGACTTTCTGCGCCACGTCTGCCAGGGTCTGGTGATTGGAAGGGTCTTTCAGTTCACTGAAATAGGCGACAAACAACGCCTGCTTCAATGCCGGTTGCGTGCCTTCCTGCTCGGCCCAATGCAGCAGACGGTGCGCATCGAAGGTGTTGTAGATGCGTCGCTCGCCCTTGCCAAACGTGAAACCCAGCTCGGCACCGCGCTCACGGATGGTTTCGTGAATGGCTTCGATCTGTTCAGGCGTGGAGCCGTATTTCTCGGCAATGTGCTCTTTGATGTCCTGGCCTTCGGCCGGCATGTTCGGGTTCAGTTCGAAGGGCTGAAAATGAATCTGCGCCTGCACTTCGTCACCCAGCGCTTCAAGCGCCTGATCCAGCGCGCGCAGACCGATGACACACCAGGGGCAGGAAACATCGGAAATGAAATCGATCTTCAGTGCAGTGGTCATGATGGCCCTCGTTGAAATAAGCAAAGGCCATACGATACACCTCTGCCGGTGCCTTACAACTGCGCCAGATTACGGCCGTCTTCATGCTGGGCTTTCAGGTACGGCAACACCGCGCCCAGCAAGGGCGCCTTGAAGGCTTCCTGAAAACGATGCGCCAACCCTGGAATCAGGCGCAGTTGGCTGCCCTGAATGTGCGCGGCGACGTGCACACCGTGCATGACCGGCAGCAACGGGTCGGCCGTGCCATGCACCACCAGCACCGGCAGGCGCAAGCGGTTGAGCAACTCGACACGACTGGGCTCGGCCAGGATAGCCAGGATCTGGCGTTTGACGCCTTCGGGATTGAACGCCCGGTCGTAGGAAACCGCTGCCTGATGCAGCAACTGCTCGCGATCATCCTTGACCTGCGGGCTGCCCAGCGCCGCCAGCAAGTCAGCCTGCTGCTCCAGCGCCACCTCCCGATTGGGCGCGCCACGACGCGCCAACAGTTGCAGCAGCGCCGCGTTGGGCATCGGCAATCCCTGAGCGCCGGAACTGGTCATGATCAGGGTCAGGCTCTCGACCCGTGAGGGCGCAAGGTCGGCCAGGTGCTGGGCAATCATGCCGCCCATGCTAGCGCCCAAAACGTGAAACTGGCGTATCTGCAAGGCATCCATCAGCCCCAACGCATCGTCGGCCATGTCGGTCAGTGAATAGGGTGACGAGACTGGCAGGCCTAGCTTGTAACGCAGCACTTCGAAGGTCAGATTGGCATCGGCTGGCTGCTGCACCCAGGTCGACAGGCCGACATCGCGATTGTCATAGCGAATCACCCGATAACCCTGCTGACACAGCGCGACCACAACCTCGTCCGGCCAATGAATCAACTGACCGCCCAGGCCCATGACCAACAGCAAGGCAGGGTCGGACTCACTGCCGATACTCTGGTAGGCAATGCGTACTTCCTTGAGGTCAGCGAGCTGTACAGGGACATCGACATCACAACGATTGGACGCAAAAGACGGCAAGCCGCACAGAAGCGCGGCCAGAAAAATTAAAACCCGCATGAAAAACACCAAAAAACAGAACCCCAGTAGGCCGCGAGTCTGATGATGTTTTGCCAAGCGCGCTGCCACAGTTGCGTGACAATTTGATGAATGGCGCTGAGTGGTAGGTGCAGCCGCCGCAAACGGTAAACCTCAAGCTGCAAGAAAGGACGAATCCACTTGCAGCTCAAGATCAGTATCGACCCTATAGCCTTAGTTGCCTGGCGGCCGCGACCATGTTGATCAGTGCGGCTTCGGTCTCTGGCCAGCCGCGGGTCTTGAGGCCGCAGTCCGGGTTGACCCACAGCCGCTCAACGGGTATGCGTCGTGCTGCCTTGGCGATCAGGCTGACCATTTCGGCCGTTTCCGGAACACGCGGCGAATGGATGTCGTAGACACCCGGACCGATGTCATTCGGGTAGTCGAACGCTTCAAAGGCGTCCAGCAACTCCATGTCCGAGCGTGAGGTTTCAATGGTGATGACATCGGCATCCATCGCCGCGATGGACTTGATCACGTCGTTGAACTCGCTGTAGCACATGTGCGTGTGAATCTGGGTTTCGTCCCGAACGCCAGAGGCGCAAAGGCGAAACGCGGCGACCGCCCAATCCAGATACTGCTGCCACTGCGCCTTGCGTAGCGGCAAGCCTTCGCGAAAGGCTGCTTCGTCGATCTGCACGATCTTGATTCCGGCTCGCTCCAGGTCTAGCACCTCATCACGAATCGCCAGCGCCAGTTGTTGCGCCTGAACCTGGCGGGAAACATCTTCACGGGAGAAAGACCACATCAACATGGTCACCGGCCCCGTCAGCATGCCTTTCATGGTCTTGTCGGTGAGGCTCTGTGCGTAACGGATCCAGTCGACAGTCATGGGTTGCGGGCGGCTGAGGTCGCCAAAAATGATCGCGGGTTTCACACAACGCGAGCCGTAACTCTGCACCCAGCCAAAGCGGGTAAACAGATAGCCGCCCAGTTGCTCGGCAAAGTATTCGACCATGTCATTACGCTCGGCCTCACCGTGCACCAGCACATCCAGGCCGAGGTTTTCCTGAACCTGCACCGCATGACGGATCTCGTGGCGCATCGCATCGGTGTAGTCATTGAGCGACAATTTGCCCTGCTTGTGAGCCTGACGCGCCAGACGAATCGCCGAAGTCTGTGGGAACGAGCCAATGGTAGTGGTCGGAAACGCCGGCAGTTGCAAACGCTCACGCTGTACCGTAATGCGCTCGGCAAATGCCGACCGGCGCTGATGATCGGCCGCTGTTACCGAGGCCAGACGCGCCTGCACCTGCGGGTTGTGGACACGCGATGACCGCGCGCGACTTGCCTGTATCTCGCGGCTCTGTGCCAGCGACTCGACCACTTCGGTAGCCTGTGGATCGTTCAGTGCATGGCTGAGAATCGCGATCTCTCGGCTCTTCTGCACCGCAAAAGCCAGCCAGCCTTTCAACTCAGGGTCGAGCCGGTCTTCACGGCTCAGGTCGACGGGGCTGTGTAACAACGAGCAAGAACCCGCAACCCAAAGGTTATCGCCAAAGCGTGCGTGAGCTTGCTGCAAGGCTGCCAGCGCAGTCTCCAGATCACAGCGCCAGACGTTGCGCCCGTTGACTACCCCCAGCGACAAAACCTTGTAGGACGGTAAACGATCAAGCACCGCAGGCAACTGCTCCGGCGCACGAACCAGATCGATGTGCAAGCCATCCACCGGCAGCGTGGCCGCCAGACCGAGGTTGTCTTCAAGGCCGCCGAAGTAGGTGGCAACCAGCTTTTTAAGCGGGGAATACTGCAGGCTGTGATAGGCGCGCTCGAACGCGGTCTTCCAGTCCTGCGGCAGGTCCAGGGTCAAAACAGGTTCATCGAACTGCACCCATTCCACGCCCTGCGCCGCCAGACGCCCGAGGATCTCGCCGTACACCGGCAACAGCCGGTCCAGCAGCTCAAGCCTGTCGAAACTGTCGCCTTTGGCCTTGCCCAGCCACAGGTAAGTCAACGGCCCGATGAGTACCGGTTTGACCTTGTGGCCCAGCGCGTGGGCTTCATCGACTTCCTCGAACAGTTGCTCCCAGCTCAGTTGGAAACGCTGGTCCTGAGTGAACTCCGGGACGAGGTAGTGATAATTGGTGTCAAACCATTTGGTCAGTTCCTGGGCATATTGCGTCTTGCCAAGGGATGCGCCGCAGCAACTGCTCGCACCGCGCGCCATGGCAAACAACGTGTCCAGCGTCGGCAAGCCTGCTGCGTCTCGCACATGGGCAAAGCGTTCGGGGATGACACCCAGTGTCAGAGAGTGCGTCAGTACCTGGTCGTACCAGGCGAAGTCGCCGACCGGCAGTAACTCGATACCGGCCTCTTTTTGAACCTGCCAATGCGCTGCGCGTAGCTGCTGGCCGACAGCACGCAAGCCCGTCTGGTCAAGATCGCCCTTCCAGTAGGCTTCCAGAGCTTTCTTCAATTCACGATCTGCGCCGATACGCGGAAATCCAAGGTTGTGGGCCAGGGCCATAGTGCGTCCTCCATAAAAGATGGCGCTATTGTCGACAGCCGACACAACATGAGACAAACTCATTGTTTTCGTGATGGTCACAAATTTTATTCATGGAGCGCTGACGGTGCTTGAAATACGCCACCTCAAAACCCTGCACGCCTTGCGCGAGGCTGACAGCCTTGTCGATGCCGCTGAACGTCTGCACCTGACTCAGTCGGCGCTGTCCCATCAGTTCAAGGAACTGGAGGAGCGCATGGGTATGCCGCTTTTTGTGCGCAAGACCAAGCCGGTGCGCTTCACCAGCGCCGGTTTGCGCCTGCTGCAACTGGCCGACTCGATGCTGCCGCAACTGCGCAGCGCCGAGCGCGATATTGCCCGTCTGGCGGGCGGCACGGCGGGACGGCTGCACATGGCGATCGAGTGCCACAGCTGCTTTCAGTGGCTGATGCCGACCATCGACCAGTTCCGTGACGCCTGGCCCGAGGTCGAACTGGACCTGTCTTCCGGCTTCTCGTTTGCGCCGCTGCCTGCGCTGGCGCGCGGCGATCTGGACCTGGTGGTGACGTCCGACCCGCTGGAATTGCCCGGTATCACTTATGTGCCGCTGTTCACGTATGAAGCGATGCTGGCGGTGGCCAATCAGCATGCGCTGGCGACCAAGCCCTACATCGTGCCGGAAGACCTGATCCCTGAAACGCTGATCACCTACCCGGTGGAACGCGACCGGCTGGACATCTTCACCCGTTTTCTGGAGCCCGCCGACATCGAGCCCGCACAGGTAAGGACCTCGGAGCTGACAGTGATGATGATGCAACTGGTCGCCAGCGGCCGCGGCGTATGCGGCATGCCGCATTGGGCGCTGCATGAATACAGCTCACGCGGCTATGTGAAGGCCAAACGGCTGGGCGAGAAAGGGCTGTTCGCGACGCTGTATGCCGGCATTCGCGCCGACATGCTCGACGCACCGTACATGCGCGACTTTCTGCTGACCGCCAAGGACACGTCGTTTTCGACGCTGGACGGTGTGAGCGTGGTCCGCTAAGAAGTCGCTCGCTGAAAGCGTCGTCTCGCGCCGTGGTGCGGGACGACGCCTGTTTCAGTTCGCTGCGGCTTGCCGCTGGCGGTACAGAGGCAGGATCAGATCACGGGTCAAAGGCGCCAGATGCAGATCGGCGTGGCTGTCTGCGCTGACCCAGATCACTTCTTCGATCTCGGCGGCGGGCAACACGTCGGCGTCGGTCCTGACTTCATACAATTGGCAACGCACTTCAAACCCTGGCTCGTTGGCCGCCGGCGCCGCGAACTCGCCCAGAAACGTTGCCTGTTGCGCGTCGATGATCAGCCCGAGCTCTTCTTCAAGCTCTCTGGCCAGCGCCAGCGGTGCGGGCTCGCCAGGCTCGATCTTGCCGCCCGGCTGCATGAATGCCTGAGTGCCGCGCTTGCGCACCAGTAACGTTCGGCCATCTGCGCCGATCAGCAACGCTGCCGCAATGTTGATGACCTTCATGCAAAAATGTCCCTTTTCAGCAGGCGCGATTCGTCCGCACGCTCCAGGGCCAGAACGATCAGGCGATGAATCAGTTCGGCATAACTCAAACCGCTGGCCTGCCAGAGCTTGGGGTACATGCTGATCGAGGTGAAGCCGGGAAGCGTGTTGACCTCGTTGATGATGATTTCACGCGCCTCGGTGACGAAAAAGTCGACCCGTGACAGCCCCGCGCAACCCAGCACTTTGTAAGCCTGTAGTGCAACGTCACGCACCTGATCGCTCAGGTCGGAAGGCAACTCGGCAGGTATGGCGATGCGCGCCTGATCACCGTTCAGGTACTTGGTGTCGTAGGCATAGAATTCGTCGTTGGCAATGACCTCACCACAGACACTGACCTGCGGCTCGTCATTGCCCAGCACGGCGCATTCCACTTCCCTGCCGACGATGCCCTGCTCGATCAGCAGCTTGTGATCGAACTCAAAACCCAGCGCCAGTGCCGCAGCGAAACCCGCCTCGTCAGATACTTTGCTGACACCCACCGATGACCCCTGATTGGCAGGTTTGACGAACATCGGCAGGCTCAGCTGCGCAGCCGCCTGCGCGAACGAAAGGCTTTCGCCACGGTTCAGCACCATAAACGGCGCGACGGCAATGCCAGCATCACGCAACAGACGCTTGGTCACATCCTTGTCCATGCACGCCGCAGAAGCGAGCACGTCGGCGCCCACGAAAGGAACAGCCAGCATACGCAACAGGCCTTGCAACGCGCCGTCTTCGCCGAACGCACCGTGGATCAGTGGAAAAACCACGTCGATGGCTGCCAGCGGTTGGCCTGTCTCTACCTCGACAAACTGGCCGCCCGCACTGCCGGGCAACAACGACAACTGCTTACCCGAACCGCTCAGTTTGATCCGCGCAGGGTCATTGGCATTGAGCAGGTAATCGGCCTCATCGAAGCGCAGCCAACGGCCCAGCTTGTCGACGCCGATCAGCGTCAATGCATAGCTTTCACGATCAATCGCATTGATCACGTTGCGCGCAGACTGCAACGAAACCTCATGCTCGCTGGATTGCCCACCGAAAACGATGGCGACTGACTTTTTCAAAGCGGCTACTCCTGTTTTTCAGGCCGCGAAGATAAAAGCAATTCCGGCTGTTAGTCCAGTAGATGATTGGCCCCACCGCCCAATTGCAGGCAAAAAAATCCCGGTGGTGGGCGATTCACAGAAAACGCCCAGCACCGGGAGGTCAGACAGCTCATTGCGTTGCAGCGGTTTCTTTGTTGCTGCCAGAGCCGAAGCTGGCGAAACGCTTGTTGAAACCGGCGATCCGGCCTTCGGTGGTGGTCTTGCGCTGCTGCCCGGTGTACATCGGGTGCGAGGCGCTGGACACGTCGAGCGCGACATAAGGGTAGGTCATGCCGTCGGTGTGTAGCTGCGTGCGGTCGGTGTCCACGGTGGAGCCAAGGCATCGGCAGCGGTGTCGTGGAACAGTACGGTGCGGTAAGCAGGATGGATATCGGGTTTCATGGTCATCTCTCCGTTAGTGGGCTAAATCGTTATACAGTAACATAATAGAAGATGAGAATGATTGCTGTTGATTGCTGACATTGCCGAGCTTGATCGCACCTCCGCGTGGGGCTGCTGTCGGCCTGCGAACCCTTTAGATCAGCGCATCAGAGACATTCTGTAATACCGCGCTTTTGCAATTGTCGCCCGAAAACGCCACCCTGCCGCGCCGCCGAGCGTCACTGGTCGCTGGCCTGGAACCTAAGCCCCTGTGGCCGATCTTTACTCATTAGCACTTTCAAGAGTCCACCGTTATGAATAACGGACGCGATCATCGAATCGACTTCTTTCGCGGCCTGGCGCTGATCTTCATATTCTGGGATCACGTGCCGGACAATCCTCTGGCGCAACTGACCGTGCGTAACTTCGGTTTCAGCGACGCAGCAGAAATCTTTGTTTTTCTCGCCGGCTACGCATCGATCCTGGCCTACGGGCGCATTGCGCGGCGCGACGGCATGCTGGTGGCTGGCGTGCGGATCCTGCGCCGCACCTGGGTGCTGTATGTGGTGCACATCTTTCTGCTGACCTTGTTGATGGGCATCGTCTTCGTCGCCAACAACCATGTCGAAACCCGCGACATGGTCCAGCAGATGGGCCTTGAATACTTCGTCGGCAACCCGCAGCAGGCATTGGCCGATGAACTGCTGCTGCGTTTCAAGCCCAACCTGACCGATCCGTTGCCGCTGTACATCGTCCTGCTGCTGACCTTGCCCCTCACCTTGCCGTTGATGCTGCGCAAGCTGGAAGTGGCGGTCGGCCTGTCGATAGCCCTGTACCTGATGGTGCCTTTGTTCGGCTGGAACCTGCGCGCTTACGAAGGCGGCGGCGTCTGGTACTTCAACCCGGTGGCCTGGCAGTTGCTGTTCATCCTCGGCGGTGCCTGCGCATTGCGCAGCGAAACCGCCACACCAGCCCAAGCCCCTCCATTACGCCAACAACCGTTGTTCCTGATGGCCGCTGTCTACGTGCTGATCGCAGGCGTACTGACCTTCAGCGAAAAATGGCCCGACCTGCACACCGCGCTGGTCTCGACCCTGTACCTCGACGCCCTGTACCCCATCAGCAAAACCGACCTGGCACCCGCGCGCCTGCTGCACTTCCTCGCCCTGGTCTACGTGGTTGCCCGGTTGTTGCCGACCTCAAGCACCTGGCTCGAGAACTGGCCCGCCCGCCAGACCTGTCGCATGGGCCGTTATTCGCTGGAAGTCTTCTGCCTGGGCGTACTGCTCGCGCCACTGGCAGACATGGCAAATGCGCTGGCCGGCGATACGCGGCCAATGCAGGTCACTACCGCGATTGTCGGGCTGGGCTTGATGATGCTGATGGCCAATGGGCTGGAGTTGAATAAACGGCTGGGAACATATAAGACCGCCGTAGCCGTGTAGAGAAAGGACCGTTGCAAATGCAAAGACTGGCAAAACGCATTTGCCAGTATTCTTTAGATGTTTACTTACGGAGTACTCTTGATCAGTCTTTGATGACAGATATGTCCGACTTGCCCTTTATCAGGATGAGGTGTGTCAGCGCCTGTATCTCCAGCATAAAAATTGTGTACCATCCAATCGCCTTCAAAATATTGAGTACGCCAAATATGTGTCCCTCTATCTTTCTCGGTAAAAACATCTGCGTCGTTTCCGCCGACACAGCGACCAATATCTACTAGCGTGCGGACTTTACCGGATGCGTCAGTCTTCACAAGGCCAGTGGAACGAGACTTATCGGACTTCGGCAGATCAATTGAGTATGACGCAATGCCCCCTTCCAGGGGCGTCCCTGTCGAATCAGTCATATCGACCTCCAGAACAACGTTGCTTATTCCTTGAGCAGATAACGGCCCCAGGGTAGACGCATCCGGAGGTATTCTTGACATACCATATGGCTGATCTCGCAGGCGAGCATAAGTGACTTTTGGAAACGAACCCAATATCAGGCCATAGGTAGAGCCTTGTACAAAAGGCCTGGACTCGTTATGAGACACCCGAACAATTACATCCTGCCCAAGAGTCAAAGAAGAAAGCACAATTTTCTGACCACTGGCGAGCATATTCCATTTAGCGCCATCATGAATTTCCAACTGAGCAGATCCGGATAGATGCCCCTGAATCAAAACCTTTTGCCCACGCAACGCTGTGAAGCCGTAATAGTGGCTGTCCGCGGCGCTTACCAATGAATCCTTGATAAGATTAAATTTGTCAGGTAGCTCAGTAAATTTAGGTTCAACAGCATCACCCGCTTCAACCTCGCCAAATCCCTCTAAAACTTCCGCATCACTTGTCTGCCCATTTAAAATATCCCGCCCCACTTCGTGTGCTATTGCTTGCGTATGTAAAGCGCATGCCAACAACGAGAATGCCAAAATCTTTGCTGCCTTGAGATTATTCATGTGACGCTCCTAATATTAATAAAAAACTAAAACAGGACGTAATAGAAATCCGATCACAAGGTCAATAGCAAAACAAAAAATAAAGAAATTTCCTACAAAACAATTGCCACCCCAGCAGCTTGGGAATATTCCTACACTTTTCTCAGCGCAAGTTTTCCCTGTCCGTGCCGTTAGTGTACTGTTTTCGAAAAAATCAGCCACCAACTAACGGAAAATTCAAATCTT
>NZ_ATDK01000261.1 GCF_000444135.1 Pseudomonas avellanae BPIC 631 | reverse complement strand
GGAAACTCTGAAAAAGGTTTCCCGATTTGGCAAAATACCCCAACACCTTTCACCGAGCCTCCCTGATGAAACAGATGACCTTCGCCGATGCCGAGTACGCGGGTAAACGCAAGCAGACTCGCCGCGAGCGCTTTCTCATCGAGATGGATCAGGTTGTGCCCTGGAAAGGCTTGATCGCTCTGATTGAGCCTCATTATCCGAAGGGCGAAGGTGGCCGTCCGGCCTATCCGCTGATGGCGATGCTGCGGATTCACTTGATGCAGAACTGGTTTGGTTACAGCGATCCGGCGATGGAGGAAGCACTTTACGAGACAACGATCCTGCGCCAGTTCGCAGGGTTGAGTCTGGATCGAATCGCCGATGAAACCACGATTCTCAATTTCCGGCGCCTGCTGGAAAAGCATGAGTTGGCAGGCGGGATTTTGCAGGTCATCAATGGCTATCTGGGTGATCGAGGTTTGATGCTGCGCCAAGGTACGGTGGTCGATGCGACGATCATTCATGCGCCGAGCTCGACCAAGAACAAGGACGGCAAACGCGATCCCGAAATGCATCAGACGAAGAAAGGAAACCAGTATTTTTTCGGCATGAAAGCGCATATCGGCGTCGATGCCGAGTCGGGTTTAGTCCATAGCCTGGTGGGTACTGCGGCGAATGTGGCGGATGTGACTCAGGTTGATCAATTGCTGCACGGTGAGGAAACCTATGTCAGCGGTGATGCGGGCTACACCGGCGTGGACAAGCGTGCGGAGCATCAGGATCGCCAGATGATCTGGTCAATTGCGGCCCGTCCAAGCCGTTATAAAAAGCATGGCGAGAAAAGTTTGATCGCACGGGTCTATCGCAAAATCGAGTTCACGAAAGCCCAGTTACGGGCGAAGGTTGAACATCCGTTTCGCGTGATCAAGCGCCAGTTTGGTTATACGAAAGTCCGGTTTCGCGGGCTGGCTAAAAACACCGCGCAACAGGCTACTCTGTTTGCCTTGTCGAACCTTTGGATGGTGCGAAAACGGCTGCTGGCGATGGGAGAGGTGCGCCTATAATGCGGAAAAACACCTTGGAAAGGTGCTGTTTGAAGGAAACTCGATGAGTTAACAGTGCAAAACGTCTGATTATCTGATCGGGCGAGGTTTTTTAACCTCAGGCCATGAAGGCATCAAAAATCGATGCTTACTTCAGACCCTCCCTAGGGTATTGAGTGAGCATGTAGAACAAGGGGTAGGCACAGATGACAGTCAAGCCTGCGCCGAAGAGCATGGGCCTGAAAGGTCCCACGCGGTCAGCCAATCGACCAACCAGCGGACAGGTGCAGATCATGACCAGGCTGTAACATATCTGACCAATGAAACTGTCTACTGGGGTCAGATGGAGTTGACGAACAGTATAGGTAGTGAAGTAATTGGAAATATAAGTCGCTACGGTCCAGAACACCATCACCGACAGACCCAGAAGCAACGAGCGCCTATAGGTAATGAACTGTCTAAGCAACGGCAGGTTTCGTTCCTCGACGGAGGTTTTGCTGAACAGCAATGTTTCAGGCACTGAGCGCCTTATGTACCAGCCCACCGGCCCTATCAACAGGCCGAACGCAAAGGCGATTCGCCAAGCTCCATCAAGTATCTGCTGCTCGTTGAAAAACGAGTAAAGGGCCAAGCCCATGCAACCTGCCGTCAGCACGCCTGCACCTTGCGCTGCCTGCTGCAGCGATGCGTAGAAAAATCGTCGCTGCGGCGGAGCATTTTCGACCAACATGCACACAACGCCACCAATCTCACCTCCTGCTGAAAACCCTTGGAGCAAGCGTCCCAGCAGGATGATTATCGGAGCTAGTACGCCTAGCGTTGCATACGCCGGACAAATGGCCGGAATAATTGTGCCAGCAGCCATCATTAAGAGCGTTAGGGACAGCGCCTTTTTACGACCGACACTGTCGGCATAACGCCCCAGTACCAATGCGCCGATCGGGCGAGCGAGAAATCCGGCCGCAAAGGTGCCCATAGTCAACAGCATGGCGTTGAGTTCAGACACTGCGGGAAAGAACACTTTTGAGATGGGGATTGCAAAAATTCCGAAGGCGATGAAGTCATATATCTCCAACACGTTGCCCACCGTCGCCGCCGCTGCCGCGCGCCGTAGCGAGGCTGGTGCAGACTGCTGTTCCATCATACTGGCTACTGAGTTCATGAACGGTCCATGTTAAATATGCTATTCGTAATTTTATAAATTTTATCCGCCACGAAAGCATGTTTCAGGCTTTATGCTCCGTGTGAGCATTAGTATAAACAAACGTATTTTACTGAGATAACACTATCGACATTACCAACCTATACTTTCTAGGTATACCATACCTTACTAATCTGGCGAGGTATCCGATAATGCAAATCAACCGTAATTGGCAACAAAGCCGGGGAATTTCGCAAAATTACTTGCATTCCACTAATTTTCACCCTTAACCCTTTACAAGGTGGTCCGTGTGGAGCTTCGTCATTTGCGCTACTTTGTTACGGTTGCCGAACACCTCAGTGTGTCCAAGGCTGCGCGGCACTTGCACATTGTGCAGCCAGCGCTAAGTCGGCAGATCCGCGAGCTGGAGCAAGATTTGGGTGTCGATCTGTTCCGACGAAGCTCCAAGGGAGTAGAATTGACACCGGCCGGCGAACAATTCATTCGTGATGCACGGGCCATCATGACCGACTTGCAAAACGCGCGTGAGCGTGTTGCCCGGATTGGTAATGGCCAGTATGGCGCGCTACGCATAGGTATCGCGCCCAATTACAGTTGGCACCCATCGATACTACGACCGTTGCGCGAGTTCAAGCGATTGCAACCCGATATAACCCTCATGCTGGAGCCAGCTCTTGCGGCGCGTCAACAATTGAAGATAGCCGATGGCAAACTGGATGGTGGTTTTCTGGCCTGGCGCGATCCAGAGAACCCGGTTTTATCCGGGCTAGCGATGTTCAATTGTCGGCTTGTACTAGCGGTGCCTCGTGACAGCGAGTTGCATCTGAGCCCGCCGATGCATCTCGCCGACCTGCAAAACCAGCAGTGCGTGTGGTTCTCCAGGGATAAGGCACCGAGCTACTACGATTTTTTGATTAACAGCTGCCATGTCGCCGGGCTATCACCGCAACTGGTTCACCTAGGAGCGGATATCAATACGGTGTTGGGCCTGGTGGGAGCAGGCATGGGCTATTCAATCGTGCCTGATTCTTCGCAATACAACTGCCCCAGCGAAGTTGCGCTGGTGCCGCATCCTGAACTCACCGGACTCTACACCATTGAGTTCGTCTGGCGCAGTGATTCTGAAGACCCCGCGCTATGGCGCTTGGTCGATCACTTCAAAAGCGGTTAAGCCACTTCATCAAGGCTTCTGCTACGCACGGAGGGGCCATGTGGCCTGCGAACTTACAACTAGGGAGGGTCTGAAGTAAGCATCGATTTTTGATGCCTTCATGGCCTGAGGTTAAAAAACCTCGCCCGATCAGATAATCAGACGTTTTGCACTGTTAAC
>NZ_ATDK01000260.1 GCF_000444135.1 Pseudomonas avellanae BPIC 631 | reverse complement strand
GCCCGGTCCGCTGCCACACAGCGTGTTTCTGCCCGCAGGGCGTAGGAGCGGACTTGTCCGCGAAGGGCTGCGAAGCGGCCCTGAAACCGGTCACCGTGGCTGTGTCTGGCACACCGAAGCGGCTGGTTTCACTGCCGGTTCCCGGCAGTTCGCGGACAAGTCCGCTCCTACGAAGGACCGGATATCGCGGAAAAGCGAAGCGTCGCCCGGTCCGCTCCCGTGGCCTGCGGGCGAAAGTCCTTTTATGGGCCTTCAGAACTTGTGTATAAGCATGAGCGCTCCGGTGTGGGAGCGCATTTCATGACGCTCTGCCTTTGCGCGGTGCCGCTACCGGCTTGACTGCTGCAGCCAGTTCGCCAGGTCCACCACTTCAGCCTCGTTGATGCTGTGCCCAAGGCCTTCATACCCATGAAACTGCGGCGTCAGGCCGAGCGACTTGAGGGTTGCCTCGGCTTGCGGGCCGCTGGCGTAGGCCACCTGGCGATCCTGCACGCCGTGACCGATGAAAACCTTCAGTGCCTTGAGGTCATCAGAAGCTTTGACTTCGGATTTAACCACCGGCAACAACCGCCCGCTCAGCGCCGCAAAGCCACCGACCAGCGTCGGCTGACGCAACGCGACTTCGTAGCTCATCATGGCGCCCTGGCTGAACCCGACCAGAAACACCTTGCCTGGCTGCGTGCGGAATTTCTCGGTGGCCTGGGTGATGAAATCGGTCAGTCGCTTGCCGCTGCTTTTCAGGTCTTCGGTCACGCCATCGTAATCGGTGCCGCCTTTTTTCTGGGTGAACCACTTGTAGCTGTCTGCCTGCAACTCCACCGGCGCCTGCACGTAGTTGTAGCCCGCTGGCAGGTGTTCCTTGAGGCCGAACAGGTCAGCCGCGTTGCTGCCGTAACCGTGAATGAAGATCACCAGCGGCCGGTTCGGCGTTTCGACACTCGCCTGCGCCAGGTAGTCCAGCGGCAGGTCGGTGTGCAGGGTGTAGTCCTGCGCCTGCGCCATTGCGGTAACGGCAAACAACAAGGCAGCGAAAAACTTCAGCATGGGTTCATGACCTCTGTTGGACGCTGCCTGTGAGCAGCGTCGTGAGTGGACGTCGCGGCAGAAACGGCACCGCCTCAGTTCTGCAGGCTGGTCCGTGAAACCTCGGGTTTGAGCAACTGCATCTGTTGACGATAATCATCGGTCACCTGACGCGCCTGACTGCTACTGGTGATGACGCGCGGCGTGATCAGCACGATGAGCTCGGTACGGCCCTTGGATTTAGTGGTATTGCCAAATAGCCACCTCAAGCCCGGAATACGTCCCAGATACGGCACAGCGTTGACCGTCTCCGCATTGTCCTGCTTGATCAGCCCGCCCAGCAGCACCGTCTGGCCGCTCTGCGCGGCGACCTGGGTAGACACCGAGCGACTGGAAATGCGCGGGTTACCGTTGGCATCGTTGTTATTGGTATTGGTGTCGGCATTACTGACCTGCTGCTGGATGTCCATGTACACCAGGCCACCTGGATTGATACGCGGTACGACGTCGAGAATCACACCGGTCTGCACGTATTCGACGCTGCTCAACGTGGTGTTGGTAGACGTGTTGGTGTTGATCGAGGTCTGGCTGATAGGGATGTTGTCACCCACCTGAATCTGCGCCTGCTGGTTGTTCATGACCACCAACGAAGGTGCGGACAGGACCTGAGTGCGGCCGTTGGTTTCCAGGGCACGCAAAGCGACCTGCAGGTTGTTGCTGACAAAGGAGTAGAAGAATGCGTCAGTAGAAGCCAGTGCCGCACCGCCAGTACCGATTGCACCTTGGCTGCCTGCGGTATTGGTGACGTTTCCGGTGGTTCCCGAATTGCCCGCCAGACGCCCCAGATACCACTGCACGCCCATGTCCAGTTCGCCCGTCAGTGAGACCTCCAGAATTCGCGTCTCTATCTGCACTTGCAGCGGCGGATTGTCGAGGCGCTTGATCGCTGACTCGATCTCTTTCCACTGCGCCGGACGCGTGCGCACCAGCAACTGGTTGCTGCTCTTCTGCGCCGTGATGCGCGTGCTGGCATCCAGCGACTTGCTGCTGCCGTTCGACCCGCTGCCGTCCTGACTGGACGAATCCGCTTCGCTGCCGCTCTGATCGTCGCCCTCGGATTCGCTGTCGGTGCTGTTCTGGCTGTTGTTCATGCCCTGGCTGTTGCCAAAGCCACCGCCGTTGCTCATGCCGCCGCTGTTGCCGCCCAGGCCACTGGAGCTGTTCATGCCGCCAGAGCCACTGCCGCCGCTGGAATTGAGTGACGACAGCGTGGTGGTGCGCAGGCCCGGCGCAACCTTGGCGGGCGAATCTTCCTTGATGGCGCCCGTGCCGTAGATCTGCCGCAGGTATTTGGCGAGGTCGGTGGCCTTCATGTTGCGTACGTCGTACACGTACATCTGCGGCTCGTTGCCGCCGCCTTCGTCGATGGTGTGAATCCATTCGCCGACTTCACGCAGGTACTCGGGCTGCGAGGAAATCGCCACCACTGAATTGGTCCGCTCGATTGGCAGAAAGCGCACCATGCCCGCCAGCGGCATACCGCTTTGCGGGCCGAAGATTTTCTGCAGCTCAGGCATCAGTTCGCCAACCGAGGCACGTTGCAGGCCGAATACGCCGACCGACATGCCTTTGAGCCAGTCCACATCGAACGTGTCGATGGTGTCCTGATAGTTGGCCAGTTCTTCGGGCGTGCCCGCCAGGCTCAGTACGTTGCGCGCCGGATCGACCAGCAGGAACGCGTTTTCCCGCGCGAACGGCTTGAGCAGCTTCTGCATTTCAGTGGCCGAGATGTAACGCAGCGGAAACAACCGCGCCGACATGCCAGCCGCCGGTTGCGCCACTGGCATTTCCGGCACCAGCTTGCCGGCCACGGCCTGGTTGGAGGGCAGGATAACGTAGCGATTGCCCTGCTTGATCATCGCGTTGTCGGTCCACGACAGCAGCGTCTCGAGAATCGAAAGCGCCTGCTGCTTGTTGACCGGCTTGGAGGTCGAAAAGCTCACATCGCCTTTCACGCCCTGGGCAATGCTGTAGTTCTCGTGCAGCAGGTCACCCATGATGCTGTTGATCACCGCCTGAATCGGCTGATTGGTGAAGTTGAAAACAATGTCGCCAGCCTCCGCCGGGCGCGCTGCCGGAGCCGCCGCGGGCTGGCGGATGAAACGCTGGTTGCCCTTGATGATCTGGCGCTGCGGCGAGGCCGCAGTCTGCTGTGAAGGGGGCTCGACGGGCGGTCGTTCGCTGCGCGGGTCTACCGGCGGGCGTTGTGAACCGGTTCCCTGGAGCGCTTCCTGCAGCATGCCATTGTCGGGGTCGAGTGTGTCTGGCTGTGACGCGCAGCCGCCAAGGGCGACGGCGGTGGCCAGGCAAAGCAAGGGTGTGCGCAAGGTAGCGATGGCAGGAACTCCAGAAAAGGTACCCATCACAGGGTGGAATCGTTGGTTAAGGTAATCGGCGGTGTACTCGACGGCGGCGGCAGGCGCAGCGCAGGCAGACGCAGGATTTGCGTGCGCTCATCGAGTTTGAAAGTGGCCTGAGTGGGCTCCAGGCGGTCCAGCGTCCAGCCATTGGGCAAACGGTCACCCTGACGAATTTTCAGCGCCGGACCACTGGCCTGCTTGATCAATGCAACACGCAACGAGCCGTCCATGATCACCCCGGTGAGGGTCAGGCCGGCCAGACTGGTGGCCTGCTCGGCCTTGCGCACCGCCGCATCCGGGCTGCGATCAGGGCTGAACAGTGGGGTTTTCCAAGTGTTGGCCAGGCTGTCCAGGGTTGCCGACGGCGCACTGTGAGCCTGGGCTTTCTGATCGAGCGAATTGCGCGGCGCCTGCTCGGGCAGCCAGTCGGGCGAGTGCGCAGCGCCGCTGAAAACCAGGGCGATGAGCCCCGCCAGCAGCGCGGCCAGCGCCAGCAGCGACCATTCCAGCGGGCGTAATGAACCGGTCATTGCTCGCCCTCCCCGGCGCTGGCCGGTTGCAGGTAGCCACGCACCAGCAGGTGCACCACCAGTTTGCCGGCAGCGCCTGTGGCGGGAGCATTGGCATCACGACGCATACTCATCTCGTCAACGAACAGAAACGGGCGCTGGTACTCCAGCGCATGCAGGATGGCCGTCAGCGGTTCGATGGCGCAGTTCAGGGTCAGGCTGACCTTGACCTGACGATACGGCTCGGCGCTGTCCTGCTCGGGGGTGATCGGCATGCGCTGGGTCAGCTCGCAGCCGCCACCGGTGCTGGCCTGGCTGCTGATCAGGTCGGCAATACGCTGCATCAGATCGGCCGCCACGGCGCTCGGGTCTTCGCCGGGCAGCAAGCTGGTGCTGCTGGCCGGGTCACGGCGTGCCTGCTCAAGTTGCTCGCGCAATGAGTCACCCTGCTGCAACAGGCCAGCATAGCGCTGCTGTTGCTCGCGCAATTGCTCGGTCTGTTCGCTGATGTCACGCAATGGCCCGGCAAACCAACTGTCGATAAACAGCCAGTAGGTCAGGCACAGCACCAGGGCCAGAATCATCAGGGCTGCGCCCCGCCGCTCACGGCTAGTCAGTGGACGGCGCATCGGCTTTCTCCTGATGCAGGTTCTGGTGCAAGTGCGCACGCAGGGAATACTGGTCCTTGCCCGTCTTGGTGTCTGGCTGGATCACCCCCTGAAATTGCGCATTGTCCAGACTGCGGCAATCTTTGACCCGGCCGATCAGCGCACTGGCCTTGGCACTCTGCCCGGAAAAAGCCACCTCGGCGCTATCGCTGATTTCCAGATGCTCGATCCAGGTGTCCGAAGGCAGGCAGGCGGTCAGTTCGCTGAGCAGCGCCGAGAGCGGCGGTTGCGTGGCCTTGCGGCGCAGCAGGTAATTGGCCGCGCCTAACGTATTGGTCAATTGCTGGCGCAATTGCTGAATTTCGCCAACCTGAGCCTTTTGCGCTTTCACGCTGGCCTGCATGTCGTCGAGCAGGCTCTGCCGGTCATTGAGCCACAGCAACATGGCAGTCAATAACAGGCCGGCGCACAGCCAGCCCAGCCAGCGCTGCAAACGATGACCGGAACGCGATTGTTGCGGGCGCAGCGGCATCGGCAGCAGGTCGATGCCCATGCGCTGCCCTTCGCTACCGACATCGACCGCATCGGGACGCAGACCTCGCTCGGCACATTCGCTGAGTATCGCGTCCAGCCGCTCGCGCAATATCGCCACCAGCGTGACTTTCACAAAGCTCGCGCTGCGGCGGCTGTCCTGACGCGCCACGAAATACAACTGACCCGCGTCGAACGGGGTAAAGCGGTCCAGCTCATAGCCGACGACGGTGGACAGATTGCGCGCGGCGGCCGCCGGCAGTTGCAGCGCTTGCACCAGCACAGCCGAGGCCGGCAACAACAGGACGCGCCGCACTTCGCCCGATGCAGCGGGCAGCGGCTCGACCAGCGGCCAGGCACTGACGTGTTCGAGGGTTTCGCGGCCCAGCCAGCGACGCAGACGTGGCGGCAGGCAGGCGCGAAGTTCCGCGACCCACCATTGCCAACCGTGCTGCGCCGGACTGCCACGCCACTGCCGGGCAACCTGCTCGCGTAACGCGTACAGCGGTGCCAGACGTGCAGAAACTGATGAATTCATTCTTGCCAACGCAACACCCTATAGGGCTGTGCGCTTCCCTCCGATGGGCTCAATAAAACAGTGGTTTGTAACAAGGCAATCACTCCGCCCGGTTGTTCTGCGCGGCTATCGATGGCCAATACCTCACCGGGATCGGCCCCCACCGCGCTCTGGTTCGGCAGGTTCAAGGCCCGGCGCAACAACGCCGAAGCGAAGGCAGGGTCAGGCCGGTCCAGCCCGCTCCATAATGTTATTTCCGGCAACAGACGGACATACAGTGCCTGATTCATACCCGGCAACTGGCGTACCTCCTCGACCACCCGCAAGGGCGACTGACCGCCATTGCGCTGAGCTTCCAGCACCTGAGCGATACCGCTGGCCTGATTTCTGGTCGCGCCACAGGCCTGCAACAGGCGGGAGATATCGGCGACCGGTGCGCTGTTGAGGTCCAGCTTGCCTCGTTCACTTCTGATGCTGACCACCAACTGCGTGTCATCCATGCGTAACGACACCAGACGCCCATCGGCAATCCAGCGTTTGCGCTGTGCAGGATCAAGCAAACCCTGCACAGCCATATTCATGCCAGCCTCGGCGGCCAGCAGCGCCTGAGTGTTCTGCCGCAACCAGAGGGCTTGTCGGCTTTCCAACTGCACCCAACCTGCCAAACCACCGAGCAACAGGCTCAACAGCGCCAGCACCCAAAGCACCACCAGCAACGCAACACCCTGTTGCTTTATATTCGACGCCGTCATTCGCCGCCCGCCCCACCGGACAGGTCCAGACGCAGTGCCACCACTTCGGGCACCCACTTGACCGTCCCTTTGGTCTGCATGTCGATGCGTACCGCGCCCGGCAAACGATTCGGCCAGGGCCACTCGGGCATCCAGCCTGTCGGCTTGCCTTTGGGGGTCAGGCCCCGGTAACTGAACGTCAGTGACTCGACGTTTTGCAGCAATACCTGAGGCTCGCCCCACGGCTTGAGCGCCACGCCATTTGCCCCGGACTGAACCTGAGCAAAGGACACCTGCAGCGCCCGATGACCTTCCGGCCCTTTGAGTTCAAGGCTGTGCACCTGAATGCCGCCGCCCAATTCACCCGGCAGCGTGGCGACAAAGCGTAACTGTTGCGCCGAGCCTTCAAAAAAACCGCTGTTGACGTCATCTTCCGCAGACGTGTCCAGCGGCAGCGCCTGACTGATCGAGCTGCGCAGGAACGCCTGCGCGGCGCGGGTCTCGTCCAGGTTCACGGTGTAGCGCTCAGCCTTGAGCACCGCGCGATTGGCCCCCAGCAGCGCGCCGGCAACCAGTACCAGCAACACGCCCAGCAGGCTGATCACCAACAACACTTCCAGCAGCGTGAAACCATGCTGGGTGCGCCTCATGACCCAGCCCCGCCCGCAGCGCCACTGACGGCGCCGCGTAATTTAAGGGTGCTGAACTGCGCCTTGCGCTGATGTTCACTGACCATCAGGTCGAGGCGAAACATCCTCGTCTGGCCATTGGCACCCGACAGTTGACGGATATCCAGCGCCCAGTCGATACCGGCGAGCGTGCCCTGACGCGTGCCGTTTTCCAGCGGCCCTGCGCTTTCCTGATCCATTATCGTGCGTGCCGCATGACTGAGCCGGTCACTGCGCGACACCTGTTGCAAGGAGCGCGCGCTCTGCCCGAAGGCTACCAGCAGAACACCGCTGCACACTGCCATGACAGTCAATGCAGCCAGCATCTCCAGCAGGGTGAACCCCGACTGCGATGTTTTCATTAAAGCGACCGTATCTGGACGCTGCCGGTCAGCCAGCCAATATCAATGCGCCAGCGCCGGTCGCCATCAGCGACAACCACGTTGCCACCACTGGAACCGCCGTCCGGGTAAAACTCCACCGAAGAGCCGAGGTCCGACGAGGTCTGCATCGTCACGCGCAAGCTCTGCGGCCAGTGCATCTCACGCTTGCCGGGCGCCTTGAAGGTCGCCTTGTGCAGGTCGAACTCGGTGCGCGCCGGTTGACCGGTGACAATCGCCCGCACTCGGGTGGCCCGCAGCGCTTCGACCATGTCACCGACCGCCCGCCGTTCGCTGGCGGTACTCAAACCCTGTTGCAGACCGAAACCCACCAGACCGACGGCGATGCTCATCAACACCAGCACCACCAGCATTTCCATGAGGGTAAAACCCCGGCTTGCGACAGACGTTCTCATACCGCTGTTTACTCCCAGTTGCCCAGGTCGGCGCTGTAACCTTCGCCACCCGGCTGACCGTCCTGGCCGTAGAAAATCAGGTCGAAGCTGCCATGCTGGCCCGGAAAGCGATAACCGAACGCATGGCCGAACGGATCTTTGAGGTCCGAAGGCTTGGCATACGGGCCATTCCAGTTCGACGCGTTACCTGGCTTTTCGGTCAATTGCTGCAGCGTCTTGGGTGGCGAACCGACATCCAGCGCGTAGCTTTCGACCTTCATGCCCAGGCTGGCGAGTTGCGCCTTGCCTGCACCGTATTTGCCTTTGTCGACGTTACCGCCCACTTGGCGCACCACGATGGTCGCGACAATGCCCAGCAATACGATAACCGCGAGCATTTCCAACAGCGTGAAACCGCCCTGTCGGCGTGCGGGTTTGAAGCGTGTACGGCTAAAAGTCATCGGGATGATTTCCTCGTTCGTGAATTCAGATATTGCTGGTCAGGCTCATCAACGGCAGCATGATGGCCAGCATGATCACCGCGACCATGCCCGCCATGACCACCGTCAACGCGGGCACCAGCGCGGCCAGCATGCGGTCGATACCGCGCTTGGCCTCGACGTCGAATACGTCCGCGACCTTGAGCAACATGGTGTCCAGTTCGCCGGCCTGTTCGCCGACTTCGATCATTTGCAGGGCCAGATCCGGCAAAAGCGGCTGTGCGCCGAACGCACTGGCCAGCGTGCCGCCGCCCTTGACCGACTCGGCCGCCTGCTCGACCTGGGCCTGCAAGGCGCGGTTGGTGCAGACCTGGCGAGCGATCACCAATGCCTGCAGCAACGCCACGCCGTTGGTGAGCAGGGTGCCCAGTGTCCGGGTCAAGCGCGCTGCTTCGATGCGCTGCAGCAAAGGGCCGATCACGCGGATGCCCAACAGACGGCGGTCGTGACGCTCACGCCGCTGCGGGTCGCGCATGCGAATCGCCATGCCCCAGATCAGCGCGATCAGGCCGGCAAATACCGCCAGGCCGTAGTCACCGAGAAACTGTCCGAGGTCGAGAATGACCTCGGTGATCAACGGGATCGGCACCCCGAGATCCTTGAAAATAGGCACGAATTGCGGCACGACGTAGGCCAGCAAAAGGGCCAGCGATCCGAGTACGCCGACCACCAGAAAGGCCGGGTAGATCAGCGCGTTGATCACTTCGCCACGCAACAACTGGCTGCGCTCCAGATAATCGCTCAACTGACGCAAGGTGCTTTCCAGCGCGCCGCCGGCTTCACCTGCACGCACCATGCTTATATAAAGAGGCGAAAACTGACTGCCCTCTTCTTCCAGCGCCACAGACAACGGTTTACCAGCCTTGACCTGTTCGCGGATGCGTTCGATCAGCGCCCTGGTCTGCGGTTGTCCAGGCTGTTTGAGCAAGATTCCAAGAGATCGTTCCAACGGTTGCCCTGCACCCAGCAGGGTAGCGAGTTGCTGGGTGAAGCTGACCAGCGCCGCGCCGTTCAGCAAGCCGCTGCCCAATACGCGACGCAGCCCGCCAAGCCCTGCGACATCGACCTGCAAGACCATCAGGCCACGCTTTTGCAACGCGGCAATGGCAGCGTCCTGATCCCGGGCTTCCAGCGTGCCGTTCTGCGCTGCGCCCTGAGCGTCCAGCGCGCGATACTTGAACAGGCTCATGTGCCATCACCACGGGTCACGCGTAGCACTTCTTCCAGCGAGGTCACCCCGGCCACGGCCTGGCGCAGGCCCTCTTCGTGCAGGGTCCGCAAACCGCCACGGCGAGCGGCTTCCTCCAGCGTGGACGCGTCGGCGTGACGCATCAGCAGGCTGCGCAGTTCTTCGTTCATCACCAACAACTCGGTGATTGCACTGCGCCCGCGATAACCGCCGCCCGGTGCATCGGCGCGCGGTCGGTACAGGCGAATCGGGCGCTCGTCGGTAAAACGCTCCAGCCCGTGCTCGGCGACCAGCTCCGGCGGCGCATCGAAGGCTTCACGGGTGGCCGGGTCCAGTCGTCGCACCAGTCGCTGAGCCAGAATGCCATTGACGGTCGAAGCGATCAGGTAGCTTTCGACGCCCATGTCCAGCAAGCGGGTGATACTCGCCGCCGCGCTGTTGGTGTGCAAGGTCGACAGCACCAGGTGACCGGTCAGCGAAGACTGAATGGCGATGCGGCAGGTTTCCAGGTCGCGCATCTCACCGATCATGATCACGTCCGGGTCCTGACGCACGATGGAGCGCAGCGCCCCGGCGAAGTCCAGGCCAATGGAGGGCTTGACCTGAATCTGATTGATGCCTTCGAGCTGATACTCCACCGGGTCTTCAACGGTGATGATCTTGCGCTCGGCGGTATTGAGCCGTGACAGCGCCGTATAAAGAGTGGTGGTCTTGCCCGAACCGGTGGGCCCGGTGACCAGCAGGATGCCGTGCGGACGCTCCAGTACATCGAGAAATCCGTCCAGCCGTTCGCCATCGAAACCCAGGCTCGGGAAATCGAAGTTGATGGTCTGCCGGTCCAGCAGACGCATCACCACTGATTCGCCAAAGCTGGTGGGCACGGTGGACACCCGCAGGTCCAGCTCCTTGCCCTGAATGCGCAGCATGATCCGGCCATCCTGTGGCAATCGGCGCTCGGCGATATCCAGTCGGGCCATGATCTTCACACGGGAAATAACCGCCGCCGACGAGCTGGACGGTGGCGCTTCGGCTTCATGCAGTACGCCGTCGATGCGGTAGCGCACTTTCAACTGGCTCTCGAACGGCTCGATATGAATGTCGGAAGCGCGCTGCTCGACCGCACGTTGCAGAATCAGGTTGACCAGACGAATGACCGGCGCTTCGGAGGCCAGGTCCTTGAGGTGTTCGATGTCTTCCAGCGAACCACCCTCCTCGTCCAGGTTTTCGATCAGGGTGCCCATCGCCGAACGGCCCTGCCCGTAATAACGCTCGATCAGGGTTTCGACCTCGTTGCGCGGCCCGATGGACAGGCGCACCGGCACTTCGCAGGCATAAGCGATGGCCTGAAACGGGTACAGCGTGCCGGGGTTGGCGCTCAGCACCTGAAGACCCTGATCGCTCCAGCCCACGGGGACCACTTGATAGTGGCGCATGAAGCGTTCGGTCAGCGGCGGCAATGGATCGAGCAGCGGTGGCACGGCGTCAGCCAGCAACAACGGTGCCTGCAGCAACGCAGCCCAGGCGCGGGCCAGCTCAAACTCAGACACCAGGCCCAGCCGGGTCAGCAGCCCGAGCAGTTCAGTGCCTTCGGACTCCTGCTGCAAGCGTTGCGCGCGCTCCAGATCGGTCGTCTTCAGACCGGCATTTTCGATCAGCCAGGCGCACACCTGCTCGGCATCCGGAATGAGGAGACGGGAAACATCGACGGGAACTGACGGCATGAATGAGGGCATTTTGCTACTTCGGAGGGACATATTACAGCACTCTCCGCATGGAGAGCGCTGTGCTCAAAGGCTTCAAACGATCAATTTGACTGCTTTTGAGGGGTTGCGTTCTGTGGACGACCGCCTTTTGTGGTTTCGGTCTTTTGTTTTTGCGCAGCTTGCGCGGCTTTTGTGTCCTGGGTTTGGGTCATGACGGTCGAATCGCTCGCGCCGGAAGTTGCATCGTCATCGGTCGCTTCAGCAGCAACTACTGCACCACTAAGGGCCAGGCCCAGAACGACACCTGCACTGATCACAGAAAATTTCATCGTAATAACTCCACAAGAAAAGAGGGTGAATTCCGCAACACGCAGAACTCAGATAAAGACCGGGCAAGAATTAACGCACAGCACGCCTTGCAACTTGCGAGCTGTCTTTCTTCGTCCTGAAAAATCTTAAACCCATCGACCAGTAGGTTTAACAAGAGTTCCTCAATTGTAAAGAAAAAATACGAAATAAAAGAAAAATACGCTTTTATTTGACATTTATGCCCTGTTTTCGACTTAATTGTAACGGTTTACAAATTCAAAGTGCCACTACTTGATAGCTAAATAGTGGCACTCGGGCAACAGAAAAACATAATAAATAACGCAGAAAGCATTAACTAAAAAGTCATGATTCGCGCCCGCAAAATTGTGGGAACAGGCGAAGGCGGACAACTGTTTCCTGAAGAAAATATTAAGCAATACAGCGTAAATAACGACGCGCTCGGCCCGTGCAACTGCGTGGGCAGACAGTTAATTAAAATGGTGTTGGAGAGCAATATGAACAAGCGAAAGATGATAGGCGCGCACTCGGCGCTGGCCTTGCTGGCACTGGCCGTTTCTCAGGTGCACGCCGCTGATCCGACTGTGCAGCAGGGACGTGAAGACCGCGCTGAAAAAGCCGCGCAGAAGACCCTGGCGAAAATGACCATGGAAGAAAAGCTGGCCTACATCGGCGGCACCGGCGGCTGGGATGTGAAGCCGCTGACCAACTACGGCGTTCCGCAGATTCACGGCGCTGATGGCGGCGTGGGCGTGCGTTACACCAGCGAAGGCAACGATCAGGGCGTGGTCTATCCGTCCGGCCCTAACCTGGCAGCCACCTTCAACCCGCGTCGCGCCATCGACCTGGGCCGTGCTCTGGGTTATGACACCGCGACCGGCGGCTACCAGTTCATCACCGGCCCGGGCGTCAACCTGTACCGCATGCCTTACGGCGGCCGTGCATTCGAATACCTCTCCGGTGAAGATCCGTTCCTGGGTGCCAGCCTGGCGCCGGGCGTCATCAACGGTATCCAGTCTCGTGGTGTGTGGGCCAACGCCAAGCATTACGCGGCCAACGACCAGGAAAGTAACCGCTTCAATCTTGACCAGAAGATGCCCGAGCGCGTCCTGCGTGAAGAAAGTGAACGGTGATTTCGCCTGCGAAAGCGAGCACCTGATCGCCCAGATCCTGAAGAAGGAATGGGGCTACAAAGGCTTTGTGCAGAGCGACTACAACGCTGTGGTGCACGGCTTTGAAGCTGCCCGCGCCGGTACCGATCTGGACATGATGGGCTACCAGATGAACAGCTCCGTGCTCAAGCCGCATCTGGACGCCGGTGACCTGAGCGCTGCGACCATCGATGACAAGGTGCGCCGCATCCTCAAGCAGATCTACCTGTACAAGTTCGACAGCAAGGCACCGCTGACCACCCACAACATGAACAGCTCGACCAGCAACAAGGTCGCTCTGAATGCTGCGCGTGAAGGCATCGTGCTGCTGAAAAACCAGGGCGATCTGTTGCCACTGGACAAGCAGAAGGTCAAGAAAATCGCCGTCGTCGGCACCTTGGCCAAATATGCGCCACCGACCGGTTTCGGCAGCGCCAACGTCATGGCCAGCCATTACGTCAGCGAGTTGAGCGGCCTGCAGCAAATGGCCCCCAACGCCAAGGTCGAGTTCATCGATGGCCTGTCGCTGGACCCAAGCACCTCAGCCTGGAACACCACTGACACAGCTGGCAACAGTGTTCAGGGCATGAAGGCCGAATACTTCAGCAACACCAACTGGTCTGGCGATGCAGCGGTCACCCGTACCGAGCAGCACGTTGACCTGGACTGGGCCAACGACAAGAACCTGCCGTTCGAGAGCAACACCTCGACGTCTGATCCGTACACCACCAAAGGCTCGACCGCTGGCGAGCTGAATGGTGATACGTCTTCGACCTCGATTCGTTACACCGGCAAGATCACCCCGACCCAGAGCGGCGAACAGGTGTTCAAGGTGCGTGCTGACGGTGCTGTGCGCCTGTGGGTCAACGGCAACAAAATCATCGACAACGGTGAAGGCAAGGCATTGCCGGGCAACAGCATCCCGCCAACCATTCCAGAGTTCGCCAAGATCAATCTGGAAGCAGGCCAGTCCTACGACGTGAAGCTTGAGTACTCGCGTCGCGCCGGCTACCTGTCGACCATGGGCGGCCTGGTGGGTGTACAGCTGAGCTCGGCTTCGCTGAATGCTCCGCAAGACCTGTCCGGCTACGACGCAGTCGTGGTTGCAGTGGGTAACAGCAATGAATACGAAGGTGAAGGTTTCGACCACAGCTTCGATCTGCCAGAGTTCCAGAACGAACTGATCCAGAACATCGCCAAGGTCAACCCGAACACCGTGGTGACCATGTACGGCGGTACCGGCCTGAAGATGAGCGACTGGATCGAACAGGTTCCGGTAGCGCTGCACGCCTTCTACCCGGGTCAGAACGGTGGTCAGGCCCTGGCCGAGATTTTGTTCGGCAAGATCAACCCGTCGGGCAAGCTGCCGATCAGTATCGAACGCAACATCGAAGACAACCCGGCCTACGCCTCCTTCCCGAAATTCGACAACCAGAACACGCTGGCTGAAATGGATTACAAGGATGACCTGATGCTGGGTTATCGCGGTTACGAGAAGAAAGGCATCAAGCCGCTCTACCCGTTCGGTTACGGCCTGTCGTACACCACGTTCGGCTACAGCAACATCAAAGTCACGCCAGGCGTCGCGGTGGGCAATACGCCGATCAAGGTGTCCTTCGACCTGACCAACACCGGCAAGGTCGGCGGTTCGGAAGTTGCACAGCTGTACGTTGGCCAGCAGAACCCGAAAGTCGAGCGTCCGATCAAGGAACTCAAAGGCTACAAGAAGGTGTTCCTCAAGCCGGGTGAAAGCAAGCGCGTGACCATTGAACTCAATGACCGCTCGCTGGCCTACTTCGACGTGAAAACCAACCAGTGGGTGGTCGACGCCGACACCTTCAACCTGTCGCTGGGTGGCTCGTCGCAGGACATTCGCCTGAACGCCAAGCTGGTCAACTCGTTCCGCCAGGAACTGTCGACCACTACCAGCAACCCGCTGCCACGTTCGGCGCTGAACTCGGTACTGGTCGAGAAACCACCGGTCAAAACCGGCGGTGTGTTCCAGCAAACTGTCGAGTAAGCCTCGCGCTGAATGATTGAAACACGGACAGACAAAGGCTCAGGGACGAGCCCTTACCGTTGCATCGACCTGCGCAATGTAGGCGTCGAAACATTCGATCAGATCGACCTGATCGGGAAAGCGTAACCACTGAATCTGCAAGCCATCCATCATGGCCAGAATCTGCTGGATCACCTTGTCCAGATCCACATCCGCCCGCACCTCTCCCCGCTCCACCAACCCTGAAAACTGCCCGAGCAAGTGCGCATGAATGCGCTCATAGCGCGTCTGGAACCATTCATACGCGGGCTGGCTGTCGACCAGGCTTTCGGCGTTGAGAATCGAAAAGGCACGCACCACGCCGGGCGCCGTGGCATTGGAGCGGTTGATCGCGCGCAGGCCACCGAGCAGACCGGTCAGGGTGTTGTCGGTACGCACTTGCGCGGCAATCCGGCCATTGACCTCATCACGCCGCTCCAGCACGCCCATCAACAGCGAGATCTTGCTGGGAAAGTGATGCAGCAGCCCCGCCACCGAAATACCGACGATCGCCGCCACTTTGGCCACCGAAGCGCCGGTGTAACCCTCAAGGGAAAACACCTGCAACGCGGCATCAAGCAATTCTTCGCGACGCTTCTCGCCCTTGGGCGCGCGTCGCTGTCGGGTGACTGGCGTACCCGTTTCCGTGGGTTCGTACCGGGTCATATCAGGCTCCTTCTTGAACAGCCGCGTACCCTAACCATTCAGACCGTCGCTGGCAACGCTATTGAACCTTGATTGTCGGACAATTTCTGGCTTTTTCACAATAGCGCTGGAGCAACAGTGCAACTATACCAGCACCACACTGAGACTCAACGACAGCCCCAGCAGCCCGCGATCAGCGTAACGCTCCCGTACCCAGGCGAAAAACCATGGCGCGGCGGCAGACAGCAGAAAGCCAGGCGCCAGCAGCCGGCCCTGCAGGCGTGCATAGTGTCGAGGGTCAAACAGCGCAAACGGCAGGCTCGCCCGCAGCAGCGTGGTCAGCCCGTTCATGGCGCCGTAACCGAAGACAAACAGACAGGCCAGCACGGGTTGTCCACTGGCAAGGAACGCCAGGGCAAAACACAGCACCAGCCCCATTGCGACCCAGACATTCAGGCGCAGCGCGCACACCGATCGGGCCAGCAACGCCTGCACCAGCCGTGCGCAGGTCTGCCCGATGCCCCACAGCGCCACCCATCCCACCGGCACGCCGAAACCTGACAGCAGCGCGGGCAAATGCGCAGACAACCCGGCCGACATGAAGCCGATCAGCGCCATGCCCAGCGCATAGCCCGCCTGACGCTGCCACGAGGTGACATCAGGCGAATCAACCGCGTTGATTTGAAGGCGAGAACCGGGCGAGACGTCAGGCAGCCCGCTGAACAGCAACCCGCCAAGCAGCGCCAGGCAGGCATAGATGGCGATGGCGCTGCGCCAGCCAACAACGCCCAGCAACCCATTACCCAGCGGCCAGAATACCGCTGATGCCAAGCCACCGAGCAAGGTGATCTGCACCATCAACGGTCGCGACCGCTCCCCCAGCAATCCGGCCAGTGCGGCGAACAAGGCGTCGTAAAGGGACAGGCGCATCCCCAGACCGAGCACGGCCCAGCCAAAAAACCAACCCTGCGGGCTGTCACACAAAGCCAGTATGCAGCAGCCCGCCGCGTTGAATCCGGCGCCTGATTGCAACACCTGTCGTGCGCCGAAATGCTGAATCAAACCGGCGCTGAGGGTCGAAACCAAAGCCATGACCAACAAGGCAACCGACAACCCGGAAAAAACCTGCTGCCCGCTCCAGGCCAGATCATCGGCAATGGCGTTGCCAAAAGCCCCCGGCAGATAAAAGGTCACGCCCCAACTGATCAATTGCGCGAGCGCCAGTCTGAACACCGTCAAGCCTGGCAAGCCCGCGCGGTCCACCGCCGTCAGGCCCGGTCGGCTGGCGCGCTGGCCGAGCCGTCACCCAGCGCTCGTTGCATGAGCACGGTGTCTACCCAGCGGCCGTGCTTGAACCCTACAGATTCAAAGACGCCGACCCGACGAAACCCCAGGCGTTCGTGCAAACGCAACGAGGCGATGTTTTCGCTGTTGCCGATCACCGCGATCATCTGCCGCCATCCGCCTGTCTCGCAGCGTTGTATCAACTTGCCCAGCAACGCCTGACCGATGCCCAGCCCGCCCATGCCGTCGCGCACATACACCGAGTCTTCCACGGTAAAGCGATAGGCCGGACGGGGCCGATACGGCGTGACGTAGCCATAGCCGACCACTTCCCCTGCGCGCTCGGCGACCAGATACGGCAGGCCTTTGGCAAGTACCTGTGAACGACGCTGAAGCAGTTCGGCGAGCGTGGGCGGTTCCAGCTCGAAACTGGAAATGCCGTGCAGAACGTGGTCTGCGTAAATCGCCTGGACGGCAGGCATATCGTCGTCGCTAGCATCACGCAGCGTAATGGGTGAAGTCATGGCAGGGCTCTTGTGCAGGTGTCAGTAGATGACTGCAATCATGCCGCTCGCAATAACATTAAAAAAGCTATGATTTATCATCCACAGCATAAGAAATACTTTGCCATGCAACGACTGAACCTCAATCACCTGCACACGTTTTCGCTGGTCATCGCGCATGGCAGCTTTTCCGCAGCCGCAGAGCACCTGCACCTGACCCAACCGGCGGTCAGTTTGCAGGTGCGACAGCTGGAAACCCGCTTGAACCTGAAACTGATCGAGCGCGTGGGTAAACGCCTCAAGCCCACCTCGGCGGGCAACACACTGCTGGAACATATCGCGCGCATTGACGCCGTTGTCGAGGACGCCTTGCTGGAGCTGTCCAGTCACGCCAGCGGTGTCGCCGGGCAAGTGGCCATCGGCACAGGCGCGACCGCCTGCATTCATTTGCTGCCACCCATGCTGCAGGCGCTGCGTCGGCGCTTTCCCGAGCTGGACGTGCGGGTCAGCACCGGCAACACCGAAGGCATTCTCAAGGCCGTAGAAGAAAACCGCCTTGACCTTGCGCTGGTCACCCTGCCGGCCGGCGGCCGCAGCTTGTACATCACACCGTTGCTTGAAGACGCCTTCGTGGCGATTTTCGCCAACAGCCAGCAACCGATGCCCGTGGACATGACGCCCGAGCACCTCAGCGAACTGCCGCTGGTGGTGTTCGAGGCCGGGAGCAGCACGCGCCTGCTGATCAATGAGTGGTTCCTGCAGGCCGGGCTCCGCATCAAGCCGGTGATGGAACTGGGCAGCATCGAGGCAATAAAGGAAATGGTCGCTGCGGGGCTGGGCTACAGCATTGTGCCGCGCATGGCCGTCGCCGCGCCGCACCATCGGCGCGGCTTGAATGTTCAGCCTCTGACACCGGGGCTGAGCCGTACGCTGGGCATTGCGTTACGCCAGGACAAACCGGTCAGCAACGCGCTGCGCCAGGTGCTGGATGCGCTGCAGCACCTCAAAGGGTCATGAAGGCGCGCTTAGATTAGAGGGCTGATCGTTTCCATACACAATCACCGATGCGCTATAAACAGCAGTGGCGGCATAAAGGCCAAACGCTGTCTGGCAGTTGCGTCAGCAGCGAATCAAGTTGTACGATGACTGCCCACTGAGTAACGCATCACGATTGCCGGCCTGCTTTTAAACGCCGCATCTGAACGCCGCAACACCGCCACCCTGCAAAGCAACTCGGCAACCCATAAGGAGCGCACGGTCCGGATCCCTTCGGCACCCGCCTCCAACATCAAACAACAGGAGATACCGATGCCTAACATTCTCGGCCAGAACTTCATCGCAGGCGGCCGCAGTGCCCTCGGCCAAAGCCTGCAGAAGAGCCTGGATGCCACCACCGGTGAAGAATTGCCTTACAGCTTTCACCAGGCCACCGACGGCGAAATCGACGCCGCCGCGCTGGCCGCCAAAGCCGCCTTTCCTGAGTTCCGTCAACTGAGCCCGGCCCGCCGCGCTGACTTCCTCGACGCTATCGCCGATGAACTTGACCAGTTGGGTGACGACTTCGTCGCCATCGTTTGCCAGGAAACCGCCCTGCCACAGGCGCGTATCCAGGGTGAGCGCGGGCGTACCAGCGGCCAGATGCGTCTGTTTTCCAAAGTCCTGCGTCGCGGTGGCTTCGTCGGTGCGCGTATCGACCTCGCCCTGCCAGACCGTAAGCCGCTGCCACGCGTTGATTTGCGTCAGTACCGCATTGGCGTCGGCCCGGTTGCCGTGTTCGGGGCAAGCAACTTCCCGCTGGCCTTTTCTACCGCAGGTGGCGACACCGCCGCCGCACTGGCAGCCGGTTGCCCGGTAGTGTTTAAGGCGCACAGCGGTCACATGGCGACTGCCGATCTGGTGGCCAGCGCAATCATCCGCGCCGCCGAGCGCACGCAAATGCCCAAAGGCGTGTTCAACATGATTTTCGGCAATGGCGTTGGCGAAGGCCTGGTCAAGCACCAGGCCATCCAGGCCGTTGGCTTCACCGGTTCGCTGAACGGCGGCAATGCCCTGTGCAAAATGGCTGCCGAACGCCCGCAACCGATTCCGGTCTTTGCCGAGATGTCGAGCATCAACCCGGTCGTGCTGCTGCCGGGCGCTTTGCAGGCGCGCGGCGAAACCGTGGCCAAGGAATTGGCCGGCTCGGTGGTGATGGGTGCCGGCCAGTTCTGCACCAACCCGGGCGTGGTCATCGGCCTGCGCTCGCCAGCGTTCTCGGCGTTTCTGGAGCAACTGACCGAACAGATGGGCGCTCAGACACCGCAGACCATGCTCAACGCGGGCGGCCTGCGCAGCTACAGCAAAGGCGTCGAGCACCTGCTGGCGCATCCTGGCGTCACCCACCTGGCCGGCAAGCCGCAGGAAGGCAAACAGGCTCAGGCCCAGCTGTTCAAAGCAGACGTGAGCCTGCTGCTGAATGGCGATCAGTTGTTGCAGGAAGAAGTGTTCGGCCCGACCACTCTGGTGATCGAAGTCGCTGACGATGCGCAATTGAAAGACGCCCTGCAAGCCTTGCGCGGGCAGTTGACTGCCACCGTGATCGGCGAACCCGCCGACCTCAGCCAGTACAGCTGGCTGCAACCGATCCTGGAAGAAAAAGTCGGCCGTATCCTGTTCAACGGCTACCCGACCGGTGTTGAAGTCTGTGAAGCCATGGTCCACGGCGGCCCATACCCGGCAACGTCGGATGCACGCGGTACGTCGGTCGGCACCCTGGCCATCGACCGTTTCCTGCGCCCGGTCTGCTACCAGAACCTGGCCGACAGCCAATTGCCACCTGCCCTGCAGAACGCCAACCCGCTGGGCTTGCGTCGCCTGGTCAATGGCGAGTGGAGCGATCAGCCTGTCGCGTGATGATGGACAGCTGAACCGGCAACACAGCAGCGCGACCCCATAAGGGTCGCGTTTTTTTTGAAAAATATTTCTCTTTTGTGCCTGAAGTCGCTGATGGCGAAGCGGTTTTCTGCTCGGATTACAGCACCATGAAAGGGCAAAACATGAGCTGTTCATAAAATAACCACAACGCTACAAGCCACGTAGAACAAGGGTTTCAAAAAGTTACCCACAGACATACCCACGATTTCCGTGGACAACTTTTCATCGATTTCGGACCTTAAAAACCCTGAGCAGCGCAAGCGCAAATTTTTGGCGGTTCTGCAAAAATCCGAACGGAGTGGCACCCGTAGTGGCCCAGGCTTCGGCCCTCACCGTTATACATAAGTCCGCTTCTATGCTCCGTGCGGTCATGCATTTTGTGACGCTGCGCCGCACACTCAAGATCGGACGCAGAGCGTCCAGAACGGCATGCGACGCGGAGCGTCGCACGATAGTTAAG
>NZ_ATDK01000259.1 GCF_000444135.1 Pseudomonas avellanae BPIC 631 | reverse complement strand
AAACTCAAGAGAAACTATGAAAGCGTCATAGCAATGGCCTGCGCTTTTCTGTGGCTACCAATGTGAAACGGGAACAGACCCTAGGCCTTCGTGTGCAAACATCGTGATTGACTCCTGTTGTTCACTTTGTCGGTCCGTGAAAGGCTAGTCGCTGAAACGTTTCAGTTCATGAAGAATTATTAAGGAACTTTTGGTCGGGATGCGTTAGGGTGCGCAGCGCGGGTCTCGCAGCGATGCCGTGGGCGCTGCTCAACGAGCAAGATCTGTGCGCGTGGCCTGCGATTCTCACAGGTATCTTTACCGCCACCACGGAACTAGATGATGTCATCACGAGACTATAAGCACGCTCGCGTTCGGCAGATCTTCTGGCCGACCGCGCATTCTTATGATCTCGGAGGTTCATGACATGAAGTCCCTTTTTCGTCCAGGCTTGCTGCTGGCTGTCGCTTTACCCTTGTTGCTGGCTGGTTGTGGAGACAAGGAGCCTGAGCAGCGCACCGCGTTCTCTCAGTTCCTGCAAACCCGGATAATCGACAAGCCTGGCGTGCATGTTCCCAAACTGACGGACGAAGAAAAGAAAGCCTTCGGTGATTACAGCTCCCACTACGCCGTGATTTCCGACTTCGGCTCGGGCATGGACACCGCTGTTCAGCCGCTCGCCGGGTTGATGCAAAAGGGCTCGTTCCGTTCGGTGAGTGATGTGATCGAACGTCGCGCTGATCTGGCCTCTGTGCAGAAAGGCCTTGATGAGGTCGGTGAAAAGCTGACCATCGAACAGGGCAAGGCCGATGCGGCGCATGCCAAGCTCAAGCAGCCCGATGACCTGAAAGTCGTTTACGACAAGGCCTATGACAGGACGGTCAGCGTGCCTGCCAACACGTTCCGCGAAGTATTGCCGCAAGTGAAGGGCACCTTTGCAAGCAGCCTGAAAGTTGCTGATTATGTGGAAGCGCATAAATCGCAAATCGACATTTCGGGTTCGGCGATCACCGTCAAGGACCCGGTGGTGCAGACCGAGCTTAACAAACTGCTGCTGGAGCTCAATGAGCAGGGCAAAAATGCCCAGCAAGCCCAGGCTCGTCTGCAGGCGCTCATGACCGGGCGTTGATGCCGTTGCCCGGCGCTATTGCCGGGTGTGTTTGTCTGTCATGTATGATCCGGGTTTCCAGCCACTGGCACCCGGATCAACTGCCCGATGATCACGACCCCACCCTTGACGATCACCCTGCGCGACGCCTCTTCAGCAGATACCTTTTGCCTCAGCGCACTGGGCATGCAGGTCTTTCTCGACACCTACGCGACGCAGGGCATTCGGGAATCCATCGCACGCGAAGCCCTCGACGCTTTCGCCCCGCAAGCGTTTGCGCATCTACTTGCCGAACCGGCAACGCTCATTATTGTGGCTGAATCCCAGGGGCACCTGATTGGCTTCGCCCAGCTCACCTTGCGTGCAGATCACCCAATGCTTGGCATCTCGACAGCCGCCGAGTTGCAGCGCTTGTATGTACAAGAGCGTTTCACCGGGCGTGGCGCGGGGCGGCTGTTGCTCGAAGCTGCCGAGCAGCGTGCAGCCTCAGGGCATGCGACGCTGCTGTGGGCCACTGTCTGGGTTGGCAACCCTCGCGCGTTGGGGTTTTATCCTCGCCAGGGCTACGAGGTGAAAGGCTCCCCGCGCTATGTGTTTCAGGGCGAAACACATGAGAACTGCCTGTTTGCCAAAGCAATCGTCAAGGCGGTGCCGTAGAGGCTGCGGTGTACGGTCGAAACGGAACTCCGTGACTCCTCACAAGCCTCACGTTTATCCTGCCGCACCATCCTGAGTATTGTCTGTAGGAGTCGTTGCAGTGACCACCATCAAAATTACCGCCGGCGGGTATGAGTTTCTGGCCATCGCCCATCCGGATGCACCGCAGACCGTCGAGGCGTTTCTGAAGTTGTTGCCTTATCGGCAGAAATTCATCCATGTGCGCTGGAGCGGCGAGGGCTGCTGGGTGCCGCTGGATGATTATCAACTCAAGCTCGATGACAAACTCATCTGTTTCGAGAACGCCACCAGCCATCCTTCGGTGGGCGATATTCTGTTTTATCCGGGTGGCTACAGCGAAACCGAGATTATCCTCGCGTACGGCTCGTGCTGCTTTGCCAGCAAGATGGGGCAGTTGGCGGGCAATCACTTCCTGACCATCACTGAGGGCAAAGAGAATCTGCGCAAACTGGGCGTGAAAACACTGTGGGAAGGTGCTCAGGACGTGGTTCTCGAGCTGGCTTGAGCCAGTGTTTAGCGCACGGTGTTCATTCGCCAGCATTTGTTGGAACTGCTGATCTTCGCCAGGGGTCTAGTCCACAATGCTTCCATCTCCCGGAAGCCGACCTGGAGACAAGACTGTGAATATTTTCGAAGCACTGCGCGAAAGCCACGACCGTCAACGCGGCTACGCCGATGCACTGATCAAGACCAGCGGCGACAGTGCTGAACGCGAGCAAGCGTACAAGCAGCTCAAGGATGAGCTTCAGGCCCACGAGACCGCTGAAGAGCGCCACTTCTACATTCCTTTGATGGCCCACGACAACGGTGTGGACCTGAGCCGCCATGCCATTTCCGAGCATCATGAAATGGACGAAATGATGGAAGAGCTCGACGAAACCGAGATGTCCAGCCCGGCGTGGCTGGCAACCGCGAAAAAACTGTCGGAAAAAGTACACCATCACTTGAAAGAAGAAGAGCAGAAGTTCTTCCAGATGGCCGGCAAGCTGCTTGACGAAAAACAGAAAGAGAGCCTGGCTGGCGAGTACGTAAAGGAATACGAAGAGCAATTGGCCGAGGGCTGATAGGTCGTTGCAATGCTAGAATCGGCTTTTTATCAGCGTGGGCATGACATGAAGTTTCTGTTTTTGACGAGCGCTACTGTGATTGCAGCAGTGGCGCTAAGCGGGTGCGCGGCGCCATCCAGTTCGGCACGCTCGGCAGGGCCTTCAAAGGTAATGTCCAGCGCCAAGCAGGCCAGCGCCGTTGCCCAGTGCATTCAGGTGACATGGCAGAACGAAGCCATGTTCGGCACCTCCTCGGATGTGTTCCTGCATGACCTGGCGGGCGGCGGCTTTACTGTGTTCACCACCGAATCGAAGTATTTCGCTGACGTGCAGAGCAAAGGCCCGGCCACCACCGTCGAGTTTTATGCCCCGCAAGGCGACACCCAGGCGGCATTGCGATCTGCGGCGATTGCCACCTGCCTTTGATGGCGCTGGTCGTTGCATGCACGTCCGGATGAGCGGCTTGTGCCGACTGTAGCGAGTCGGGCGACGCTTCGCTTGTCCAGACCTGTCTGCAATGTAGGAGCGGACTTGTCCGCGAACTGCCGGGAACCGGCAGTAAACCGGTACATACGGTACATACGGTACATCAGGTACGACCGAGGTAGTCTGGATCAGGGCCGCTTCGCAGCCCATCGCGGACAAGTCCGCTCCCACGCCCTTCGGGCAGAAGCCCGTTATGTGGCAGCGGACCGGGCGACGCTTGGCTTGTCCGCGAACTGCAGGGAACCGGCAGCAAAAGCTCAGCGCCCGAGCCTGCACCCATAACCGAACACACGCACAAGAATGGGGCCATCCCACTCAGCTGTGGCAATGGGTAGCAGCATTTCCAGAGTCCGTCTTCACGCCACCACTCGCCCCCCGTTTTCAGCCCGTTGATTTATCTCGGCTTTTTTATGCGGTGTTTTCCGGCTGCCTCCTGTGGCACACTTTCTGCTGTCTATTCCGTTGTTACACACCATTATCCGCTATAGCGGAATAACGAATACCTCGGCGGAGTTTATGTCATGCATCGCGGACCTTCTTTTCTGAAAGCTTGTGCATTTGTGCTTGCAGCCTCATTCAGCCTCGCTAATACGGTGCAGGCGGCTGAGGGCAGCAAACTGGATGCGGTATTGAAACGCGGCAATCTGGTCGTCGGCACGGGCAGCACCAATGCGCCGTGGCACTTTCAGGGCGCAGACGGAAAATTGCAGGGATTCGATATCGACATCGGCAGGATCATCGCCAAGGGATTGTTCAATGACCCGAGCAAGGTCGAATTCGTGGTGCAGTCTTCGGACGCACGGATTCCCAACCTGCTGACCGACAAGGTCGACATCAGTTGCCAGTTCATCACCGTCACCGCCAGCCGCGCGCAGCAAGTGGCCTTTACTCTGCCGTACTACCGCGAAGGCGTGGCGCTGCTGTTGCCCGCCAACAGCAAGTACAAGGAAATCGATGACCTGAAAACCGCAGGTGACGGTGTCACTGTCGCTGTGCTGCAAAACGTCTACGCCGAAGAACTGGTCCATCAGGCGCTGCCCAAGGCCAAGGTCGATCAATACGACAGCGTCGATCTGATGTATCAGGCGATCAATTCCGGTCGTGCCGATACCGCCGCCACCGATCAGTCTTCGGTGAAATACCTGATGGTGCAGAACCCTGGCCGCTACCGCTCACCGGCGTTTGCCTGGAGCCCGCAAACCTACGCCTGTGCCGTCAAACGTGGCGATCAGGACTGGCTGAACTTCGTCAACACCGCTTTGCATGAAGCCATGACCGGTGTCGAATTCCCGGCGTATGCCGCCTCGTTCAAACAGTGGTTTGGTGTGGACCTGCCAGTGCCGGCAATCGGTTTCCCGATGGAATACAAATAAGTCCATTCAGACCTTCAAGGGCAGGGCAGGCCGCTGGGCCTACCCTGCCAGGTACGGACAAGCATGAATTATCAATTGAATTTTGATGCCGTATGGCGCGACTTTCCCAACTTGCTGGCCGGGTTGGGGCTCGGTCTGGAACTGGCGCTGATCTCGATCGCCATCGGTTGTGTGATCGGCTTGATGAACGCCTTCGCACTGTTGTCGCGTTACCGGGCGCTGCGAATTGTGGCCTCGATCTACGTGACGGTGGTGCGCAACACGCCGATTCTGGTGTTGATCCTGCTGATCTACTTCGCTTTGCCCGGCCTGGGCATTCGCCTGGACAAACTGGCGTCTTTTGTCGTCACGCTGTCGCTCTATGCGGGCGCGTATCTGACCGAAGTGTTCCGTGCCGGGTTGTTGAGTATCCACAAGGGGCAGCGTGAAGCAGGGCTGGCCATCGGTCTGGGTGAATGGCAGGTGCGGGCCTACATTATCGTGCCGGTGATGTTGCGCAACGTGCTGCCAGCGCTCTCCAACAACTTTATCTCACTGTTCAAGGACACGTCGCTGGCGGCTGCCATTGCCGTGCCGGAGCTGACTTATTACGCGCGCAAGATCAACGTCGAAAGCTACCGGGTGATTGAAACCTGGCTGGTCACCACTGCGCTATACGTGGTGTCCTGCTACGTGATCGCCCTGTTGCTGCGCACCCTCGAACAACGTCTGGCGATTCGCCGCTAGGAGGCTGTCATGTACCAACCCCCTGGCTGGCTGCAGGAATTGTGGACTGCGCGGGAAGTGCTCTGGTCGGGCTTTCTGACCAGTATTCAGTGCTCGGCGCTGGCGATTGTGGCGGGCACGCTGATCGGCATGCTGGCCGGTCTGGTGTTGACCTACGGCGGATTTTTCGCACGGCTGCCGATCCGGCTGTATGTCGATCTGATTCGCGGCACGCCGGTCTTCGTTCTGGTGCTGGCGGTCTTTTATATGGTGCCGGCGCTGGGTTGGCACATCAGTGCATTTCAGGCCGGAGCAATAGGCTTGACCCTGTTCTGCGGTTCGCATGTTTCGGAAATCGTGCGCGGCGCGTTACAGGCCATCCCTCGCGGGCAGATCGAGGCGGGCAAGGCGATTGGCCTGCGCTTTAATCAGACGCTGCGCTATGTGCTGCTGCCTCAGGCTATGCGCCAGATTCTGCCGACCTGGGTCAATTCCTCGACCGAGATCGTCAAGGCCTCGACGCTGTTATCGGTGATTGGCGTGGCCGAATTGCTGCTGAGCACCCAGCAGGTGATCGCTCGAACGTTCATGACCCTGGAGTTTTACCTCTTCGCAGGCTTTCTATTCTTCCTCATCAACTACGCCATCGAGCTTCTTGGGCGACAGATCGAAAAACGGGTGGCCTTGCCATGACACAGACTCATACCGCAACCCCCGGCCCGGCGCTGCTGAGCATCGAGGGCCTGCATAAATCCTATGGCGAAGTGGAAGTGCTCAAGGGCGTCGATCTGCGTATGCAGAAAGGCAATGTAGTGACCCTGATCGGCTCCAGTGGCTCGGGCAAAACCACCTTGCTGCGCTGCGTCAACCTGCTGGAAGAGTTTCAGGGGGGGGCGTATTCAGCTTGAAGGCCAGGACATCGGTTACAGCCATGTGGATGGCAAGCGCACCCGCCACCCCGAACGTCTGATCGCGAAGCACCGGGCCATGACCGGCATGGCGTTCCAGCAATTCAACCTGTTTCCGCACCTCAGCGCCTTGCAGAACGTCACCCTGGGCCTGCTCAAGGTCAAGAAGATGCCCAAGGATCAGGCGATTGCGCTGGCCGAAAAGTGGCTGGACCGGGTCGGGCTGCTGGAGCGGCGCAATCATTTTCCCGGTCAATTGTCCGGTGGACAGCAACAGCGAGTGGCCATTGCTCGCGCTATTGCCATGAACCCCAGCCTGATGCTGTTCGATGAAGTCACCTCGGCGCTTGACCCGGAACTGGTCGGCGAAGTACTGAGCGTCATCAAGGACCTGGCCGAGGACGGCATGACCATGCTGCTGGTGACGCACGAAATGCGCTTTGCCTACGAAGTCTCGGACCAGATCGTCTTCATGAACCAGGGCCGCATCGAAGAGCAGGGCGCACCGAAAGCCCTGTTCGAACAGCCGAAGTCAGCGCGCTTGAGCGAATTTCTCAAGAACATCCGTTTTTAACCGTTCACACTCACGTTTCAAACCAGGGAGAACCTCATGACTATTACCCGTTATGGCGCAGGCAGCACCGCAGGTGGCGGTCAGCCGCGTCCATTCGCCCGAGCAGTCGAGGCAGACGGCTGGCTGCACGTTTCCGGCCAGGTTCCGGCGCTGGATGGCGAGATTATTGTGGGCGGTATCGTCGAGCAGACGCACCAGACCATGCGTAACCTGATCGCCATTCTCCAAGAGGCCGGTTACGACATCAAGGACGTGGTACGCGTCGGTGTATGGCTGGAAGACCCGCGGGACTTCTGGAGCTTCAACAAGGTATTCGGCGAATACTTCAGCCCCGAACACGCCCCGGCACGCGCTTGCGTACAGGCCAACATGATGGTCGACTGCAAAGTCGAAATCGACTGTATAGCTTATAAGCTTAAGTAGCAGCTGCAAGCTGCAAGCTGCAAGCTGCAAGCTGCAAGCTGCAAGCTACAAGCGGCAAGCTATAAGCCAGATCAAATGAGGCTTTTGGTTTGAAGCTTGAAGCTGCAGCTTCCCAAGGAACCTTTCATGACCGAAGACTTGATCAAGCGTCGGGCGCGCGGGTTGGACCGGGCGTTCGATATTCTGGATTTTCTCAAGGAAAAGGCCAGGCCCATGCGCCCCAATGAAATTGCCAGCGGGATTGGCAGCCCCAAATCGACTGTCTACGAGCTGGTGGCCTCGTTGCTGGAGCGGCGGATTCTGGAGTCGGTCGGCAAGGACGGGCATGTCTATCTGGGCCGTCAACTGTATTTTCTCGGCCAGGCACACTTGCGGCATTTCGATTTGACCCGCGAGGCCGAGGCCTGTCTGGGCGATATCGTCAGCCAGACCCGGGAAACCGCGCAGATGTGCCTGCTTAACGGGCGCAAGTACACGGTGGCGCTGATGAAGGAGGGCGAGCGACATTTCCGGATTTCTTCGGACATCGGTGAAAACGCGCCCATCCCCTGGACGGCTTCCGGCCGCTTGCTGCTCAGTCACCTGACCGATCAACAGATCGTCGACCTGATCGATCCCGATGACTTCATTCTGCCGGATGGCGAACGCCTGCCGCTGGAAACCTTCCTGCGCGAAATTCGCACGGCGGGTGAAGAGGGCTTCTTTTCTTTCGATAGCGTGGCCGACACCTTCACCCATTGCTTTGCCGCGCCGGTCAAGAATGAACAGGGCCAGTGCATCGCAACCCTGTGCATCGTTGCGCCGCGTGCAGACGCCAAAACCCATTACGACGACTATCGGCGGGTGCTGATTGACAGCGCCAATGGCCTGGCTCGCCGAATCAACGAATAACTGCAAGGGGCTACTGAATGAGCACCGTCGTCATGGACACCGCTGTTATGAACATCGCCGTTATGGAAAAAGGGGAAGCTCAGCCGGGTGATCGTCTGCTCAGCGATGTCAGCCTGCCCGCACTGGTCATCCACAATCAGGCGCTGGAGCACAACATTCGCTGGATGCAACAGTTTGTCACCGACAGCGGCGCCGAGCTGGCGCCGCATGGCAAGACCAGCATGGTCCCCATGCTGTTTCGTCGTCAGCTGGACGCAGGTGCCTGGGGCATGACGCTGGCGACGGCCATCCAGACTCAGGCTGCGTACGCCCATGGGGTAAAGCGCGTACTGATGGCCAACCAGTTGGTGGGTGCGCCCAACATGGCGGTAATCGCCGGTCTGCTGGCCGATCCGATGTTTGAATTCCACTGCATGGTCGATCACCCCGACAACGTCGCGGCGCTGGGCGAGTTTTTTGCGGCGCGCGGGCTGCGCTTGAACGTGATGATCGAATACGGCGTGCCGGGCGGGCGTTGCGGCTGTCGCAGTGAAGCGCAGGCGCTGGCGCTCGCTGATGCCGTTCAGGCGCAACCGGCGCTGGCATTGACCGGCATCGAAGGTTACGAGGGCGTCATTCACGGCGATCAGGCGATTGCCGGCATCAAGGCTTTCGCGGCATCGCTGGTCAGCCTGGCGATTGATCTGCAGGATAAGGGTGCGTTTGCGCTTGATCGCCCGATTGTCACTGCGTCGGGCTCGGCCTGGTACGACCTGATCGCCGAAGCATTCGACGCCCAGGCGGTTCGCGAGCGGTTTCTCAGCGTGCTGCGCCCCGGCAGTTACGTGGTGCATGACCACGGCATCTATAAAGACGCGCAATGCTGCGTGCTGGACAGGCGCGCCGAGTTGAGCGAAGCGCTGCGTCCGGCGCTGGAGGTCTGGGCGCATGTGCAGTCCATGCCGGAACCGGGCTTTGCCGTGATCGCCATGGGCAAGCGCGATGTGGCCTATGACGCAGGCTTGCCTAACCCGTTGTTGCGTTATAAACCGGGCGTATCGTCAGCACCGGGCGATGACGTCAGCGCCTGCAAGGTCACCGCGGTGATGGATCAGCACGCCTTCATGACGGTCGCTGCGGGTTGCGAATTGAAGGTGGGCGACATCATTTCCTTCGGCACCTCACACCCGTGTCTGACCTTCGACAAGTGGCGTTCAGGTTGCCTGGTGGATGATGACCTGCGGGTTATCGAGCCCTTCAGCACGTGTTTCTAGTCCAAGCGTACGCAGGAGCTACCACGCCATGAGCCTTCCACGTATCGCCCTGATCGGCGAATGCATGATCGAACTGCAGCAGCATGCCGACGGCAGCCTGCACCAGAGCTTCGGTGGCGACACGCTGAACACGGCGGTCTATCTTTCCCGCCTGCTGGGTGAGCGGGCCAAGGTCGATTACGTCACGGCACTGGGTGACGACAGTTTCAGCGATGCCATGTGCCGGGCCTGGGCGGACGAGGGCATTGGTCTGGGCAAAGTGCAGCGTATGCCGGGTCGGCTGCCCGGGCTTTACTGCATCCAGACCGATGCCAGCGGTGAGCGGCGTTTTCTTTACTGGCGCAACGAGGCCGCCGTGCGTGACTGCTTCATGACGCCGGCTGCCGAGCCAATCCTCGCAGCACTGGCCAGCTACGACGTGCTGTACTTCAGTGGCATCACCCTGGCGGTGCTGGGTGAACAAGGCCGCGCCCGATTGCTGGAAGCGCTGGGCCGCGCACGCTTGCGCGGGGTTCGGGTGGCCTTCGACAACAATTACCGCCCGCGGCTGTGGGCCAGTGTCGAGCAGGCGCGTGAGGCCTATCAGGCGTGCCTGCCGCATGTGGATCTGGCGTTGCTGACCGAGGACGATGAGCAGGCCCTGTATGGCTACGCCGGCAGTGAAGAATTACTGGCGGCCTATCGAGACCGTGGCATCGGTGAAATAGTGGTCAAGCGTGGCGCGCATAGCTGCCTGATCGAGGCGGGCGGCGAGCGTTTCGAGGTGGCCCCGCTGAAGGTAGAACACGTTGTCGATACCACCGCGGCAGGTGACTCGTTCAGCGCAGCCTACCTGGCTGCAAGGCTAATGGGCGAACGCCCGCAGCAGGCTGCTGAAGCCGGGCATCGCCTGGCCGCTGTGGTGATTCAACACCCCGGTGCGCTGATCGCAAAATCCGTCATGCCGGTTTGATAGCACTTGCCAGAGTGCATGCAGTTGATCGGCTAACGCACTGACCGCAAAGCATTTCGCTGGAACCTGCGGTCGAATGCGGCCACCATAGGCGCCTTTCTGCCTGCCAGCACACACCGTCGTGGTCCCAGGGGCATGCCGACGGTTATCTGAACGGGCACATCGAAGGCGTCCGCGAAGGCTACGCCGACGGTTATCTCGACGGCCAGGAGCAGGGTCGTCAAGTGCTGGTGATCAATGACACGCGCCCGACCCTTCATCGCGGCCCCAAGGTGGATGATCACCTGTTCGATGACTGGCGATTAGCCCTCACGCCCGAACTGAAAAAACGCATCAAGAGCGATGTCGCCGAGAAACTGCCTGCTCACGTGCAGCCGAGTGCAGCGCAATGGAAGATGATTTTCAGCGACACGCCTTCTACCTACGTGATCGCTGGGGCCGGCGCGGGCAAATCCACCTCGCTGGTGGTGCGCATTCTGCTGCTGCATCACTACTTGGGCTTTGAACTGAATGCGATGACCGTGGTGACCTTCACGCGCGAGTCGCGCAAGGACTTCATCAACAAGTTGATCGACGTCATGGCGCTGTGGGGCCATGCGCTTGAGCAAAAGCAGGCCAGGGATCTGGTGCGCACCTTCCACTCACGCATTCTGCCGCTGGTGCGCAGCCTGCCTGGGTTTGAACAACTGCGAGCGTTCGAGAACCTCAGCAGCCAGTCATCGGGCCAGGAAGAAGCGGACAGCAACCCCTTCGATTTGCGCATCAACGACGCGCAACGTCAGCAATTGAACCTCTGCTACCGTGATCTATACGCCAGCAATGAGCGTTTTCGCGAAGTCATGGCGCCGCTGTATCGCCATGCCTTGCAGCTCAAGGAACTGGACCGCGATCACCCTGACGTGCAGAAACGCGTTGCCGTGACCGAGCTGTCCTCGAAACGCGATGAAGAATGGTGCGACACCGTCGAAGACCTGTGGATTCGCGCTGGCGTGTGGCCTATAAAAGGCATTGAGCCCATGCGCCAAACCGTTGAAATAAATGGATTTCCTTTCCATTTCCACGGTTATATCGCCGAGCTGGATGCCTGGGTTGTGTTGGGTCTGGATGCCAGTGAAGACCAGCAACTCAAGCGTCCAGGAGCCAAACTGCCGGTCTGGGCTGAAGGCGTCATAAAGCGCACCCTGTTTCAAGCTTTCTGCAATAAGCCATTGATATGGATGGATAATTATCAATCGGCTGACAAGGTCTTGCAGTCGTTGTCAGGCTCGGCTGTGGCCGGGCCCGGTTTCGATTATCGGGTCAAGGGCGAGCTGGGTGCCGCGCCCTTGCTCGACTGTTTTGTCACCGCCGCGAGCTTCATCGAGAACCTGGGGCTCGACGTGCCGAGTGCGGTGGCCGACATGAGCTTTGCCAGCGACGACCCGGACCGCTTCTTTTTCGAAGGGCTCAGTCTGTTCTGGAAAGCCTTCGAAAGTCACTTGCTGGCCCAGACCCCGCCGATCATGACCTACAACCGGATGTTTGCGCTGTTCGGTGAAACATCACCGGAAAACCTCAGGCAGGTCAGTGATCCGATGCTGAGGCTGTTGTCGCATTTGATGATCGACGAGTTTCAGGACGTGTCGCCACAGATCGTCTCCTGGATTCGCGCCAGCCTGCGAGAAATCCGGCGGCGGGGGCCTGCCATGCACGTGGGGCGTATCGCGCAGCGCTCATCGTTGCTGTGTGTGGGGGACGACTGGCAGTCGATCTACGGCTGGCGTGGCAGTTCGCCGAAGTACTTCATGGAGTTTGCCAAGGAGTTTTCTTCACCGGCGACCACCAAAGTCATGCTCAGCGAGAACTTCCGCAGTCATCAGCACATCATTGACGCCGCCGAGCATATTGTTCGCGCGGCCCCGGCCATTGCCGGCAAAAAGGCTCGCGCCAGCGGCGCACCTCAGGAGCTACTGGCGGTCAAGGTGCTGGACCGCGACGAGGATGAGTTGGCCGAGCGTGTGGCCGAGCACTACAACGACGGCGACTCGATTCTGCTGCTGTACCGCAAGGGCAGCGAAAAAGCCCGTTTTGCCGCGCGGCTGCAGGCGTTGATCGACTCCGATGCAGCAAGGGGCGCGCAGGGTCGCCGGATCAGAACGTTGACCTATCACAGCTCCAAGGGCTTGCAGGCCGATGCCGTGTTCTTGCTGGGCGATTGTCAGCATCTGACCGTCTCGCCTTACAAGAATCAGGTCTACCGGCTGGCAGGGCTGGGTGATGCGAACGATCTTCAGCCGTTTGACACGGCACAGAAAGATGAAGTCTTGCGGCTGGCTTATGTGGCCATCACTCGCTCGGCGCGGCACTGTTATTGGTACATAGACGAAAATGCCGGCGCGGGAGAGAGTGCTCACATGCCCAAGGCATCGGACCGGGTTGCCCGTGACAAGCCTTTTTTCGAAGACCTGCGCAGCAAGGCCCGGATGGGCTGACGCTGTCAGTTCAGGAAAAGCCGGCGACCTGCTGAGGCGTATGGGTGCCAAACAGCTCGAGCTCATCCTCGATCGCTTCGATGATGCGCTCCACGTCTGCGGCGTTCATGACGGTGGAACAGGGCAAGCCGGCAATGGCGACCACTGTTTCACCGCTGGCACGATCAAACAGGCGCGCAATCATGCTGCCGGGCGCATCCATCGTGGCTTCGAAACCCACCGGATGGAAATGCCAGCGCATGAGTTGGCAGGCGTTGGGGAACGTGACTTTGGTCATTGCAATGGCCCACCTGAATCAATCGAGCACTTCCTTTGCTCCAAGGGGTAGGCAGACCAGACAGAATTCATTCGGTAAAGCAGGAATGACAAGGCGATGAACCCGTAAACTCATCTGTCGAGTCGTGCTGCTTTCCAGCAGGATTGCCGAGCGGTCTGACGAGTAATGAACATAGCACTTGCAAGCACTTTTCTGGAAAATTTTTTTATGACGCTGCATGAAAAAATCTATTACATGATCTGCATCATTAAAGGGTATTCATAGGCACATTTCGTGCAGTCGTCAATCAGCGGCTGAAACGCTTTTACAGACCTTATTTGCTTAAACGAAGGTAGTTTTCATGCCCGCTCTGGGGCAAGCTGTCGGCATTGACCGAGGAACTGCGCATGCTGAAAAAATCCCTTGCTGCACTGATGTTGCTGGCCTCGACCAGCCATGCTGCAGAGACGGTCAATATCTACAACTGGACGGACTATATTGCTCCAGACACCTTGAAAAATTTCGAAGCGGCCACCGGTTTCAAGACCACTTACGAGACCTATGAGAGTAACGAGGCGTTGAACGCCAAACTGATCGCTGGCCATTCCGACTACGATCTGGTCTTTCCGTCCATTCACTTCATGGGGCGGCAGATCGAAAAGGGCCTGCTCAAGACGCTCGACAAGAAACAGCTGCCCAACTGGAAAAACCTCAACCCCGGTCTTGCTCAAGGCACTGCAGGGCAGCGACCCCGGCAATCAGCATGGTTTTCCTTATTTGTGGGGCAGCACCGGGATCGGCTACGACGTGGCCAAAGTCAAAGCGGTGCTGGGCAAGGATGCACCACTTGATTCCTGGGACCTGGTCCTCAAGCCGGAAAACATGAAAAAGCTCGCCCAGTGCGGCGTCGCTTTTCTGGACAGCGCGCCCGCGCTGCTGCCAATCACTCTGAATTATCTGGGCCTGCCGCCGCACAGCGAGGTGCCGGACGATTACACCAAGGCCAAAGCGGTGCTGGATGGCGTGAGGCCTTACGTGCGCAACTTCAGCTCCTCCGATTACATCAGCGACCTTGCGGCGGGCAAGATTTGTGTGGCGGTAGGCTACTCCGGCGATATTTCTCTGGCGCAGGAGCAGGCGCACAAGGCGGGGAGCAGCGCGAGGATCAATTATGTGGTTCCAAAAGAGGGCGCGCCCATGTGGTTTGACATGATCGCCATCCCGGCTGACGCGTCTGACACCAAGGGCGCTTATGCCTTCATGAATTATCTGCTGCGCCCGGAAGTGATCGCTAATATCACCAATAGCGTGCATTACGCCAACGGTAACGAAAAGGCAGACGCTCTGATCAACCCGGGCCTGTGGACGGACACCACGGTGTACCCAGACGAAGACATGCTGAGCCGCTTGTTTGTGATGTCCCAGGTGCCGATCAATATCGAATCGCTGCGTACCGGGCTCTGGGACGCAGTGAAAGCCGGCCAGTAAGATCTGGCCCTCAAATCACATGCGCCTGATGCAGTTCAGTCAGCGCCTCGGCTTTTAGCCTGGCCAGCAGTGGGTCACGACGGTCCCGAGGCGTTTGCAGCCCGACCGGCAGCTCATGAGTGATGGTGCCGGGGCGACACCAGCACTCGATCACTCAAATACAATGCCTCGTCGACATCATGAGTCACCAGCAGCAGAGTGATTGCGTGGCGCTCGGCCAGTTGCAGCAGCAGGTCCTGCAGTTTCATGCGCGTGAAGGCATCCACCGCGCTGAACGGCTCATCCAGCAGCAGTATCGTGGGGTGTGAATACAGGCCGCGAGCAATCGCCACGCGTTGCGCCATGCCGCCGGATAGCGCCTTTGGCAATGCATTGGCGAAACCGGACAGGCCCACTTCTTCGATCAGTTGACTGACCCATTTGCGGTCGTAGCCGTTATCGTCACTGAAACCGATATTCTGCTCGACTGTCAGCCACGGCATCAGGCGCGGCTCCTGAAATACGAACGCGACCTCGCCCTGAATGCGCTCCACCGAACCACGAAAATCCTGTTCCAGGCCCGCGACAATCCTCAGCAGAGTGCTTTTGCCACAGCCGCTGGGGCCGAGCAGGCTGACGATCTCACCGGTCTGCAGCGACAGGTTTATGTCATGCAGCACCGTATGGCCGGCGAAAGCCTTGCGATCGACACGAATATCCATCAAAGAATCCGACATTGCTCAGTCCTCCCGGCTCTGGCCGTTGAATGTGTCTCGCCAGGCCAGAAAGCGCCTCTCCAGGCCCGCCAGCAGGCCGTCGCTCAGCTTGCCCAGTGTGGCCAGCACGATAATGGCCGCCAGCACGATGTCCGGACGCGAGGTTTCCCGACCGTCACTGAGCAAATAGCCGAGGCCTTTGGTGGCCGCGATCAGTTCGGCAGCCACCAGAAACATCCACGCCAGGCTCATGCCGCTGCGTAAACCGGTGAACAGACCGGGCAGGGCGGCGGGCAGCAAAATGCGCCGGGTCAGGCGGTAACGGCTGAACCCGTACATCTGGCCGACTTCCACCAGCTTGCGGTCAATGCCGCGAATGGCCGCCACACCGTTGAGGTAAACCGGGAAAAACGCACCAATCGCAATCAGCACCACTTTCGAGGTTTCGCCGATACCCAGCCACAGCAGCAGTAGCGGCACCCAGGCCAGGCTCGGGATGGAACGAAGCCCGGCGAACGTTGGTTCCAGATAGGCTTCAGCCTCGCGACTAAGGCCCACCCAGGCGGCAAACACCAGCGCCAGACTGGCGCCGATCAAAAAGCCGCTGAGCACGCGTAACAGGCTGGCACTGATGTGTTTCCACAGCGCGCCGTCAGCCAGATCCCGCAGCGTCAGTACGATTTCGCTGGGCGCGGGCATCTGGTATGACGGCAACCAGCCGATGCGCACGACGATTTCCAGCACGATGATGATCAATGCGGGAACTACCAGCCCCTTGAGTGGCGTCCTGTAGCGCTGCCACAGCGTGCGTTGCGCGCTATCAGTCAATGCTGACTGCGCGGCAGCAGGCAAGTACTCGTCTCGACGGATCATGGGGCGGCGATCACGGTTTTGGCGAAGTTCGGCGTGATCAGTTGATCGATGACCTGCTCGGTATTCACGCCTTTGCGCACCAGGTCTTCAGACACCAGAATCGGCGCTGCGGACTTGGACGCTTCCACGTCTTTTGCGCTCAATTGCGGGTTGCTCAGGTCTGTACGGGACAATTGCAGCTTGGCGACGTCCAGCGGCAGGCCCGATTCGGTAGCCAGCAATCTGGCCAGCTCATCAGGGTTTTTCACGGCCCACTCACGGGCTTTTTCGTAGGCGGTCAATACCGTCTTGATCGCCTGCGGGTGTTCCTTGGCGTAGGTTTCGGTGACGCTCAGTACGCCATAGCTGTTGAAATCCTTGTTGCGGTAGAGCAAACGAGATTTCACTGGCCGCCATGTGCGGGTCAAGCCCGGCCCAGGCGTCCACGTCGCCTTTCTCAAGCGCTGTGCGTCCGTCTGGATGCTGCAGGTGCAACAACTCGACATCATCCTTTTTCAAACCGGCCTTTTGCAGGGCGCGCAAGGTGAACAGGTAAGGATCAGTGCCCTTGGTGGCAGCGATTTTCTTGCCTTTGAGCTCGGCAACCGATTGCAGGGTCGAGTCCTTGCGCACCACCAGCGCCGTCCATTCTGCGCGGCTATAGACGTAAACGGACTTGATCGGGCTGCCATTGGCCCGGGCCAGTACGGCGGACAGGCTGGCGGACGAAGCAAAGTCGACGCTGCCGCTGTTCAGGTATTCCAGCGAACGGTTACTGCCCTGGCTCAGCACCCACGAGACCTTGGCGTCAGGCAGCGTTTTTTCCAGCCAGCCGAAATGCTTGAGCGCCAGGCTGACCGGCGAATAGTAAGCGTAATCCAGGCGCACTTCGGAAGGTGGCGTTTCAGCTGCGTGTGCCGCACCCTGCAAGCTCAAAGCCACTGCGCAGGCCGTGGCCATCCAGCGAAACAGTGCACGGGGTGTCTGCAACCGAACAGAAGTATGGGGTTGTGGCATAGTGGGCGTCCAGATCAGGGGAACAAAGCTGCGACGACTGATTTGTATATTTCAAAATCAGCAGTCCAAAGTGCGTGAAATTCACAAATGGAATATTGCACGCTCTGTGCCAACGCCCCGAGCGCTCGGGCGACAAGGACTCGGGCTGTTCCTGGATACGCTGTGATGTTGAACTGGCAGCAGCCTGTTGATCTACTGTTGCCTGGACAACAGTTAGGCCGCATCAGCTGTTTTTCGACGATTTTCTGGCAGTTTTCTCTGCTGGCCTGCCGGTTTTTTTCATGACGATTGCAACAGAATCGTTTTTTGACACTCTTAATCACCCACATTCTTAATTTCGAAACATGTGCGCACTAAAATTCGCGCGTGATCATGGGTGTGCGTTTACTGCGCGCCTGTTCTATTGATCCGCAGAAATTCTCGGGACGAGCTGCACACGCCTGCACATTCGCACCAGCCAGCTGGCCGATCCCTTCAAATGCGCAACGGACTCAGAACATAATGAATATTCCAAAAATGCCTTTGACCGCCCGTCTGCAGCGCCGCATCGCCTGGTTCTTCTTTCCGTCACTGCTGGTGGTTTCTGCGCTGGTGTTGTTCACTGTGGCGAAGCGTGTGCATGCCGAGCCCAAGAATGGCACGCAAACGCTGGTGTTTCTTCGTCACGCTGAAAAGCCGGCGATGGGCCTGGGGCAGTTGAATTGTCAGGGGCTGAACCGGGCCCTGGAATTGTCCGAGGTGCTTCCCAGAGAATTCGGCAAGGCTGACTTCATTTTTGCTGCCAACCCGAGCCGGCATGTGGAAGAGGGTGAGGGCGACCTGTCCTACAGCTATGTACGTCCGCTGATGACGGTAGGGCCAAGCGCGATCAAACTGGGTTTGCCCGTCAACATCGACTTTGGTGCCAACGACACCAGCGAACTGGCCGACGAGCTGATGCGCGACAAGTACCACAATTCGATTATCTACACCGCCTGGTCTCACGGCTACTTGCCGGAGCTGATCAACAAGGTCGCTGAAGAAGCATCCGGCAAGGTCACCAATCTGGTTGATGACTGGACAGGCGACGATTTCGACTCAGTGGTGGTTGTCACCCTGAAGTGGGTCGACGGCAAGGCCACGCTCGATTACAAGAATCACAAGCAGGGCCTCAACAACGGCACCGAGGCTTGCCCCAAATCGACCTGACACCTGTCAACCGTTGAGAGATTTCATCGATTCGGCGTTGTAGCGCTCGCCTGACACGGCTCCGCTGGCCGGAAAGATTGCATCCAGTTGGGCCAGCTCATCGTGGCTCAAGGCCAGCGTGGCTGCGGCGACGTTGCTTTCCAGGTACTTGCGCTGTTTGGTGCCGGGAATGGGGATGATGTCATCGCCTTGAGCCAGCACCCAGGCCAGCGCCAGTTGCGACGCGCTGATGCCCTTGGCGGTAGCCAGCCCTTTGACCTTTTCGACCAAAGCCAGATTGCGATTGAAGTTTTCGCCCTGGAATCGTGGGCTGAAACGACGATAATCATCTTCAGCGAAATCGTCCACGGTGCGTAAGGCGCCGGTCAGAAACCCACGCCCCAGTGGGCTGTAAGCGACGAAGGCAATACCCAGACGGCGGCAGGTGGCGAGCACGTCATCGTGCTCCGGGTCACGCGACCACAGCGAGTATTCGCTTTGCACCGCCGCCAGCGGGTGCACCTTGTGCGCTCGCTCGATGGTCGCGGCACTGGCTTCGCAGATGCCGATGTGCCGAACCTTGCCCGCCTTGACCAGTTCGGCCATTGCGCCAATGGTGTCTTCGATGGGCACCTTGGGGTCTACGCGGTGCTGATAGTAGAGATCAAGATAGTCAGTGTTCAGGCGCTTGAGGCTACCGTCGATTGACTGACGAATGTACTCCGGGCTGCCGTTCACGCCACGCGCATGCGGGTCGTCGCCCCGTACGATGCCAAACTTGCTGGCCAGATAAATCCCTTCACGCTTGCCTTGCAGAGCCCGCCCCAGCAGCGCCTCATTGGTGTGCGGGCCGTACATGTCGGCGGTGTCGAAAAAAGTGACACCCAGCTCCAGCGCACGGTGCAGCGTGGCAATCGATTCCTGCTCGTCGATCCCCGTGGTGTAAAAGTCCGACATCCCCATGCAGCCCAGCCCGATGGCCGAAACCTGCGGACCGTGGTTACCCAGTTGGCGCGTGATCACAATGAGTTCTCCTGACGTTTTAAAGAGCCGTTGAGTCTCTGCTCTTTGGTTGGCGCAATAAACCGGGTGATTGTGATTTCACTGTTGGGAAATTCCGAATAATAGTATTCGCTGCGAAGCAACCCGACGAAGTCGGGCCGGAAACGGAGCTGGGACTTTGCCTACTTTGGTCCCTCAAAGTAGGGCGCCGAGGGGCGAAAAGG
>NZ_ATDK01000258.1 GCF_000444135.1 Pseudomonas avellanae BPIC 631 | reverse complement strand
TGGCCAAACTGGATCGTGATGCGTTCTTCAATGCTGAGTTCATGATATGACATAGGTTCACCGTACCGGATTGGTCAGGTGTTGCGCTCAGTTTTTGCCGCCGCCAGTTCTTGAACTTTGGAAAGGGCCGAATTGAACAAGCGTTAAACCTGATGGCACTGGAATTCCCCACCCCTATCGTTTATGAAAAGCCTAAATGGCAGCTCAACCATTTAAAACTGAATCCTGAATTCTGGGCAAGGGCAGAGAATATGACATCCCTTCGTCAACAAGAACTCCAGGAAATGAAGAACTACTGTGAGCTTCCCTTTGGCCATCATATGCAGTTTCTGATACGCGCTCTGGACGGTAACCCAGCATCCGTAGTAGCCCCCACACTCAAACCTTTCTCAGTCACCGTCAGCCAGCAGGCTGAACAAGATGCGAATGATTTTTTATGTCGCTCAAATATCCCTATCGATCCCAGAAAAAAGTGGCCTGCAGGCGTGATGCCTCACTACCGAACAAGCGGTTACATCACCCCAGCTCATCAAGCGCAACAGGGACGAGCACTCTGCGTATGGGGAGACTCTGGATGGGGTGCCCGGGTAAAATACGGGCGCTACGTGAGGAAGTCTTTCGGCGATGAGCTTCTGGATGCTTGTGTAAAAATGTTTAAGGACTGGAACCCTCAACCAGCCCCCACATGGGTCACATCAATCCCGTCTCTCCGTCACCCTGATCTGGTGCCTGCGTTTGCCCGCCGTTTAGCCTGCAAACTAGGTTTGCCATTTCATGAGGTGCTGAAAAAAACAGAGCATCGGCAAGAACAGAAGGCCATGGCCAACTCCACTCAGCAGGCCTTGAACGTAGACGGGTCGATGGCGCTGATAACTGAAAAATTCCCGACTGGCCCTGTATTGCTGATAGATGATATTGTCAACTCACGTTGGACCTTCACCACCGCTGCCTGGCTTCTGCGAAAAAACGGGGGTGGCGAGGTATGGCCATTAGCACTTGCCTTTAGCGGACACCAAGAATGACGCCGGACCTGTCTCCGAATACTCAAGCTATATTACTGCTGACTGCCCCCTTGATTATTGGAAATACTCCCTCCAGGGACCTGCTCTCGCCTGCAGAATATAAACGTTTGGCTATGCACCTGAGACACATGCAACGGCAGCCGTCGGATTTGATGGCCGCGAATGGATCCGAATTGATTGCTGCTTGTCAGACAGTCGTTGATGAAAAAAGGCTTAGAAAGCTACTTAATAGAGGTTTTCTGTTAAGCCAGGTTATTGAACACTGGGAAGCACGTGGCATATGGGTAATCAGTCGGGCAGACAGTATCTATCCGAGACGATTGAAAGCACGATTAAAAGAAAATGCTCCGGCCATTTTATATGGCTGCGGCAACATAGATTTATTTGAATCAGGCGGACTCGCCGTCGTCGGCCCGAGGCAGGTCCCGCCTGAACTGATAGACTACTCGACGACGGTTGGTCAACTGGCTGCACACTCGTCAATTCCTATTATTTCCGGAGGCGCAAAAGGTGTAGATCGGGCAGCGATGAATGGGTCGTTGCACGAAAACGGGTACGTGTGTGAGGTAATGGCTGAGCGCTTGGACAGAGCAGCACTTGATCGAGATAACCGACCCTACCTCATGAGTGGTCAGCTCGTCCTCGTCTCTGCCTACGATCCAGCCTCTATTTTCAGTGTCGGGCATGCGATGCAACGGAATAAGCTCATTTATGCGCTTTCCGATGCATCGCTGGTAGTCAACGCAGAAGTTAACAAGGGCGGCACATGGTCAGGTGCTGTAGAGCAACTGGAGAAACTGAAGTTAGTTAAAGTTTATGTGCGCTCCACAGGTACGCCATCAGAGGCTCTAAGTGCACTGACGAATAAAGGCGCACTGCCATGGCCTAATCCAAAAACAAGATCCGACTTCAAAAAAATGTTTGAGTACTCCGCAAACGGGATGGGCGAAAAGCAAGGCGTGACCTCTTCAGTCAATGACAATCCGGACATCAGCCTCTCTCACGATCTGCTTTCACAGGTAGAGACAAATGAGGTGTGCCCTGTTGACTATCGGCAGCCAATCACCAACGCTGTTGCCCCGGCAGTCAAAAAAAGAAAGCCTAGAAAGAAGACAGCAAAAAAACCATCACTTAGCCCGGCTGACGCTTTATTAAAAACCGTTCATGATGTGTTGAAAGACATTTTGAAACATCCCATGAAAGAAGACGAAATAGCCACAGCTCTGGAAGTGTCAAGTACGCAAACACGACTTTGGCTGAGACGCCTTATTGACGAAGGTTATATAGAAAAACACGCTAGTGTGCCGTCTCAAAATTAACTTCTCTCATGCCTGCGTGCTCATTGCCGCGCGGGCTCGCTGTATTTTGTTCAAAATATCTTCTCCCTTAGCGTTCCAAACG